>CAYJDN010000001.1:0-19042 GCA_964368925.1 uncultured Desulfovibrionaceae bacterium
TTAGATAGTGTCGTCAAAATCGCCTTTTCGCCTCTCTCTGCGTCAGATTTCAAATGCTTTTTCAGTCATTTATGTTTTTGATAAACTCCTTCAAAGCATTTTTATCTTCCTTGATAGAAGACGAAAAATCATATTATGACGACACTATCTAAAATAACTTATTTGATATAAATCATAGAAAAAGCCGAAAATAGCTTGCATAAATAAAGTTGCAAAAAGCAATTTGATAACTATATGTAGTGGATAGTAATTCATTTTTTTGCATTGGGCAAGACTTGAAAAATGGCACTTTTTTTGATAGCTTGAAAAAAACTTTTGTGTTATCTTCCTTTGAACACAAAACCTAATATTAACTTTTAAGAGAAATATATGAGCGAAATAGTAGAAAAAAAATCTCGTAATAAAGATACACATTGCGTTCAATGTGGAACATGTTGCCGTAAAGGTGGGCCAGCTATTCATGATAAAGATTTAGATTTATTGAAAAATGGCACTATAAGACTTGAAGATTTAATCACTTTTAGACCTGGTGAATTTGTAAGAGATGAATCGCTTACAAAGATTGTACCTTTAGAAGTGGACGTGGTAAAAATTGCTCCCTCTGTAACAAGTCAAGAGCATGATTGGACTTGCAGATTTCTAATCACAAAAAATAAAAGTGCGGCTTGTGCTTTGCATGGTAAGCACCCTGCTGAGTGTAGAGCTTTATTGTGTAAAGATCCTGAACCTTTACTTGCACTACCAGCAGACGGCAGACAAGGACGTAAGCAATTACGTGAAGTGCTCAAAAAGCCTGAATGGTGGGACGAATTGATGGATACGCATGCAAGTCAATGCGATTTGAATAAAATTGCTGAATGTTTGGAAAAAATGGAAGAAGATCCAAAAGCAAAAGAAGAATTATTAAATATAATTGCTTTTGACAATTCTTTTAGAGAATTAGTGCTTGAAAAAACTGATATTACCCCAGAATTACTCCCTTTCTTATTCGGCCGTCCATTACTAGGATTGATGCATCAATTCCAAGTTGAAGTGTTGAAAACCGACAAAGGTCTCTTGCTCAAAAAAGCAGATAAAGTCGACAAAGTGGAAAAAGCATGATTGCGTATATAGAGGGTAGATTTTTAGAGCAGACCGACAATTCTGCTATAGTCCTGACCGAAGGCGGTATTGGCTATGAAATTTATCTGACAAATCACGCTTTGGCAAACCTCCCGAATAAGGGCGATGTTGTGAGCTATTTCACTGTGCATGTTGTACGTGAAGATGCAGCCGAACTCTTTGGATTTACAAGCTTTGATGAGCGTTATACTTTTTTAATTTTGACTTCGATTAGTGGCGTAGGTGCTAGAAAAGCATTGGCGATTTTATCTACTTTTAGCCCAGACGAATTAAGACAAAATATTTTAGATAATAATACTATGGCATTAGCGCAAGTTTCTGGCATAGGTAAAAAAGGCGCTCAACAAATTTTCTTAGACTTGCAGTATAAATTGCAAGGTTCGATTGGAAAAGGGATTGAAATTGCTAGTGGTCTTGAGAATAAAGTTTTAGGTGAAACAGTCGCTGCTTTGATAAATCTTGGTTATTCAGAAGAGGAAATTCGCCCTATTGCGAAAGAAGTTCTCGCTGAAAATGCAGATTTTGACGTGACCGCAGCTCTAAGAGCAAGCTTGAAACAAATAGCTCAACTGAAAGCACGATAGTCAACATATTGAAATTATAAGATATATAAAAATATCTTCGCTCATTTATAAATTGGGTGAGCATTAATTTAAATTGAACTTAGGAAAATTGAGTTTACGTTTATTGTTCATAAAAATAAAGGAAAATCATGTCGCATTTAGAATATTCAGACGAGCATATTCGGCCGCAGAGGCTTGAAGATTTCATTGGACAAGAAGATCTTCGGGCGAATTTGCGTGTTTATATTGATGCGGCTTTGGAGCGTGAGCAAGCGATTGATCATCTTTTATTTTATGGTAATCCTGGACTTGGAAAAACAACTTTAGCAAAGATTATAGCTACAGAATTAAACGTAAACTTAGTGACAACATCTGGCCCTGTGCTTGAGCGCTCGGGCGATTTAGCGGCAATTTTGACGAATTTAAATCGTGGTGACATATTATTTGTTGATGAAATTCACAGAATGCCCATTTCTGTTGAAGAAGTGCTTTATCCTGCTTTAGAAGATTTCAAACTTGATTTGCTTATTGGTCAAGGGCCAGCGGCTCGCACTGTAAAGCTTGATTTAGAGCCATTTACACTTATTGGAGCTACGACAAGATTAGGGCTTTTGTCTTCGCCTTTGCGTGATAGATTTGGCATTATTTCACGGCTTGAATATTATACACCAAAGGAATTATGCTTGGTTGTGCTTCGTGCGGCAAGAATTTTAGATGTTGCGATTGAAGACGATGCGGCGCTTGAAATTGGCAAAAGGTCAAGAGGGACACCACGTATAGCAAACAGGCTTTTGCGCCGAGTGCGAGATTTTGCCATTGCTGATGTAAAGGGCACGAATGATTTACCAATAGTGAGCATGAATGTGACGAAAGAAGCGCTCAAAAGGCTTGATATAGATGAAGAGGGGCTTGATTCAATGGATAGGCATATTCTATCTATTGTTATCAATCATTATGGCGGAGGCCCCGTGGGTGCAAAGACTCTTGCAGTTGCAGTATCGGAAGAGCTTAGAACCATTGAAGAAATTTACGAACCCTATCTTATACAAAGTGGCTATTTAAAGCGTACTCCACGTGGGAGAATGGCTACAGAAAAGGCCTATAGACATTTAGGAAAAAGTTCGCTTTTGCTTGAATAAAGGAAGTTTTATGGATAAAATTGTAAAATTACTTGAAGACGATTCCTTTTCAAAAAATTTAGGGATTGAAATTGTAAGTTATGAAAATAATATAGCTATTCTTCAAATGCCTTTTGACGACAGGCATAAAAACGGCATGGGTAATACGCATGGTGGCGCAATTTTCGCACTTGCGGACATGGCCTTTGTTGTTGCTTCTCATAAGCATTATTTTTCAGTGGTAAATGCGCAAAGTTCAATTTCTTATATTTCTGCGGGTAAGATAGGGCCAATTCGAGCAGAGGCAAGGCCTTTGAAGCTTGGAAGAAGTCTTGCTGTGTATGAAGTAGTTGTGAAAGATGGCATGGGTTCAGACTTAGCCGTTGTCACTATTAACGGATTTGTAAAAAATGCGCCTAGTGCGTAATTTTTGAGGTGTTTGTGCTTAGGGTCAAGAAGCTTGCAAAAACATTTGGGACACGAATCCTATTTAAAAATGTGGAATTTGAAATACTTCCACAATCTATACATATTTTGCAAGGGGCAAATGGCGCAGGGAAAAGCACTTTATTCAAAATTCTCCTTGGTTTTATCGAGCAAGACGCAGGCGAAATTGAAAGCGAACTAAATATAAACGAAATTGGCTATGTAGGACATGCAACCTTTCAATATCCTGAACTTTCTGCTCTTGAAAATTTGCGCTTTTGGCACAATCTCCACACAAAAAAAGAATTAGCAACAAAAGACTACCTCGCTCTTTTAGAAGAAGTAGGGCTTGCACGCTTTGCAAATGAACCTACACGAATTTTTTCAAGAGGTATGGCTCAAAAATTAAATATTGCTCGATTATTATTGCAAAAACCTAAATTATATCTGCTAGATGAGCCAAGCACAGGTTTAGATGTGCAAGCAAGGGCTTTTTTAGTTAACCATATATTAAAGGCTAAGGAAGATGGAGCGGCTGTTTTTTGGATAAGCCATGATATCGAAAAAGATAAGGCCTATGCAGATTATTTGCACAGCCTTGAACATCAAAAATTGACTACATTGGCTCTTTCTAAAAATTCTTTTGGAGGGAATAATGCCTAGTGAGAAAAATATGCTCAAAGCAAGGCCAGCGCTTTACTTGCTTATAAAAAAAGATATACTCCTCTTTTTTATGCGTGGTGGAGGCTTTGGCCAAGCTATCTTGCTAGGATTGTTACTTATATTCGTATTTAGTCTTTCGCTTGAAGTGGGGCAAAGGGCAAGTGGGCGTGAAATCGGCACTTTATTTTGGCTTGCTTCGACTTTTTGTATGGTATTAATCTGTAATAATCTTCACGCTTTAGAAGAGCACAATAATGTAAAAACAGCATTGCATCTGATGCCAAATTCAATATTATTTGTGTGGCTTGCAAAGTCTATAAGTGCTTTAATCTTTATGTTTATAGCGCAAGTTGTTTTTTTCTTTGCATTAATCGTGTTTTGTAATGCGGAATTTAAAGGGGTGTTAAGCGAGCTTTTGACAATTTTCCTGCTTGTTGATATTGGTATGGTATCTTGCGGGGCATTGCTTGGAAGTTTAGCAGTGGGCAGTACGGGCAAGGAATCTTTGCTATCTATAGTGCTTTTTCCTTTACTCACGCCATTATTGCTTGCTGGCATTGAAATTTTTGCTGTCTTTTTTACCTCAGGTAGCGGAGATTTTGGTTCATGGCATTTGATTATGCTTTCTTTTGACGCTCTATTTTTGGCTTTATCATTAATTTTATTCCCCTTTGTGTATACGGCGGATTAAATTTTATAATTTGTAAGGAACTATATGTTAACATTAGCAAAATATTCAGCAATCTTATTTGGAATTGGCTTTGCATTCTGTCAATACCTTATATATATGTATGCGCCCATAGAGCAAACTATGGGAGTTGCGCAGAAGATTTTTTACTACCACTTGCCTGTGGCTTGGTGGTGTTTTGTGGCTTTTTTTGTGTCTTGTATTTCAAGTATACTTTATTTAAAAACTAAAGAAAATAAGTATGATAGCATAGCCGTTGCAGGCGCAGAGCTTGGTCTTTTCTTCGCAACCTTAGCAATTATTACTGGTTCAATTTGGGGTAAAAACTCATGGAATGTGTGGTGGACATGGGATCCAAGGCTCACAACAACCTTGATATTGTGGTTTATCTATGCGGCATATTTGGCAATTCATTCAATGCCAACTCCAAAGGCGAAAGTTATGGGTGCTGTTGTGGCGATTATCGGTTTTGCTGATGTGCCACTTGTTTTCTTTTCCGCTCGTATTATGCGCTCAATCCATCCAAATGTTTTTGCGAAAGAAGGCGGTGGTTTAGAGCCTGAAATGGTGCATACTGTTATATCAAGCGTATTAGTTTTTGGCTTTTTGTTTTTTGCATTATTAGTCATTCGTAGCATACAAATTATGCAAGCAGAAAAAATAGACGAAATGATAACAACTCAACTCTATTCAGAAGAAAATTAAAGGATATACTATGGATAGTTTAACTGCTTTACTTTATGTAAATATCGCCCTTTGGGCTTCAATTGGTGCTTGTTTGGGCTATTTGGCGCATAAACAAGTAGAACTAAAAAAGAAAATGGCTTTATTAGAAAGCAAGGAAGAAGAAAATGCAAAGAGATAAAATAATTATAGTTTTTTCATTTATTGCGGCTTTAGCTATGTTGGCTACTGCGCTCTATTACCATGTTGATGTGGCAAGTGTAACAAAAGCTCCGCAAGCTCAAAAAGCGCCTGTGCAAACAACACAAGCCATGCCTTCGGGGGCTATGGATATGTCGAAATTATTTGGTTCAGAAGATGTTGATCCAGCTCTTTCGAAAAGAGCGGGCGAACTTATGATGAAGATGCAAGAAAATCCAAATGATCCACAAGTAACTATTGATCTTTCCTTACTTTTCTTAGAAGCGCAAGATTATGTGGCTTCATTGAATTTTGCAACAAGAGCAAGCACTCTTGACCCATCAAACGCAACAGCGGCATATTTAAAAGCTGTGGCACATTCGCAATTAGGTGAAATTGAAAGCGCAATTAAAGAATTTAACCGCTCTTTGTCTTTAAATGAAAATCCTGCCACTCACTTTGGGTTGGCGGTTTTGTATAAATACAATGCAAATGATGCGGCAATGGCAAAATCTCATTTAGAAAAAGCATTGCAAATGCCTAATCTTACAGAAGATATGAAAGGCCGTATAACAAATGAGTTAAAAGGGCTCTAAAATGAGTACAATCGCAGCCATAGCTACAGCCTATTCGCATCATCTTTCAGGCGGTATTGGTATTATCCGTGTTTCAGGCGATAAAGCACTTGAAATTATGGAAAAAATCTTTGTGCCTAAAAAAGAAGTGGAGGCTTTTGAGCCGCGTTATTTATATTATGGGCATTTTGTAGATATAAATCAAAAAGTGATAGACGAGGGGCTTGCTGTTTTTATGAAAGCTCCTTACACCTATACTGCTGAAGATACAGTAGAATTGCATTGTCATGGCAATCCAAATTTACTTACGGGACTTTTGGAAACTTGCTTTGAGCTTGGAGCAGAACTTGCGCAAGCAGGTGAATTTACAAAGCGTGCATTTCTAAACGGACGCCTTGATTTAAGCCAAGCCGAAGCTGTAGCTGAACTTATTAATGCGCCTACTTTTGAATCTTCTAAGCTTGCTCAGGCAAAATTATCGGGTCATTTAGGCGAAAAAATACGTCTTTTGCGTGCAAATCTTGAGAATATTATGCAAAATCTGCTTTTTGAGCTTGATTTTTCAGAAGAAGAATTTGCTGATTTAACAGGGTTTAAAGAGCAAGTGGCTGATATTAATTCACAAATTGAAAATCTTCTGCTTGCTTTTGAAAGGGCTGTTCCTTGGAGAGATGGCTCATTGCTTGTATTGGCAGGCAAGGTGAATGCTGGAAAATCAAGTCTTTTCAATGCCTTGCTTGGTAGATATAGAGCAATTGTCACTGAGCAAGCTGGAACAACTCGTGATTATATTGAAGAATTGCTAAGAATTCAAGATATTCCAGTGCGTTTAGTCGATACAGCAGGTATTCGCAAAAAAGAAGAAACAAATGATAGTATTGAATTTGAAGGGATTCAAAGCGCCTATAAGCTTTTTGAAGAAGCCACGATGATTTTATATTTAATTGATGTGGAATCAAATTTTGCTAAAGACAAAGAAAACATTGCCTATTTAAAAGAAATTAATCCTTCAGCAAAAATTTTGCTTGTTTGGAATAAAAGTGATATACAAATTTTAGACAAGGAAGAAACGTTTTCAATTTTTTCAGAAAAAGTATATAATGTTTCAGCCAAGTTTGGAACAGGCATAGAGGATTTAGCTAAAGTAGTACATGAAGAACTTTCGCAATATGTCCCTAAAAATGACTTGCTTGCGCCAAACATTCGTCAAGCAAGAATTTTAGAGCGAGCAAATAAAGAGCTTGCTTTATTCAAATTGAACTCAAATTCTATGCCTCCTGATGCTTTAGCCTTGCATTTATCAGAGGCAGTGAAGATTCTAGGAGAAATAACAGGCGAAATTCTTACAGAAGACATTGTAAATTCAATTTTTGAATCATTTTGTGTAGGAAAATAAGCTTTTTAGGTAGTGAATATGGCAAATCAAATGATAGGTATAGGGCTAGGCAATTCGATCGTAGCAAAAAGAGTGGTGGCAGTATTAAATCCACTTTCTTCTGCTATGCGCCGCTTGAAAGAAGAAGCAAGAGCCGAAGGGCGCTTGGTTGACGCAAAACAAGGAAAAAAAGCTCGTTCCTATATTGTAACCGACTCAAATCATTTAATACTTTCATCAGTTAGCCCTGAAACATTAATCAAAAGATTAGACGCCTTAGGAAAAGGAGAAGAAGAATGATGATACGTGGCCTCCCTCTTGTACTTGCAGCCCCATCTGGCGCAGGTAAAAGTACTTTAACAAAGAAATTATTATCAGAATTTCCAAATTTTAACTTTTCTGTTTCATACACAACTAGACCGCCTCGTCAAGGCGAAGAGCATGGAAAAGATTACTATTTCATCAATGAAGAAGAATTTAAAAGTAAGATTGATGAAAATTTCTTTGCTGAATGGGCGAAAGTGCACGATTGCTACTATGGTACGCCTCTTAGTGAAATTGAAGAAAATTTGTCAAATGGCAAAGACATGCTTTTTGATATTGATATTCAAGGCGCAAGCCAACTAAAACTCACCTTGCCTGAAACATATTTTGTCTTTATATTTCCGCCAGATATGAAAGAATTAGAAAGAAGACTTTATCAGCGTAATACGGATAGTGAAGAGGCCATTCGCACTCGTTTAGGAAATGCAACTTCTGAAATTCGTCAAGCATTTTGGTTTGATGCGTGGATTGTGAATGATAATCTTATTGACGCTTACGATAAATTAAGAGCATGCGTGTTATCAGCAAAACTTTCGCCTCAAAGGCACACAAGCTTACTAAATACTTTTATGCAAGATGAAATTAAGGGGAAGCAAAATGGCTAAACTTATTGTTGCTTTAGATTTTGATACTATGGACGAAGCTCTAAAAATGGCAGAAAGTCTTAAAGGCCATTTAGAATGGGTGAAAGTTGGACTTGAACTTTTTGTTAGCGTAGGGCCTGTAATTATTGATGAATTAAAAAAGATGGGTTTTAAAGTTTTTGTTGATTTAAAATTACATGACATTCCAAACACTGTAAAAGGCGCTACTTTAGCGCTTGCTCGACATAAAGCTGATTTACTTACAGTGCATATAGGTGGCGGCGAAGATATGCTAAGAAATGCAGCTGCTTGCGTGAAAGACTTTGAAAACCCTCCTCTTATTTTTGGTATTTCAGTGCTTACCTCAATGTCACAAAAAGATTTTAGCTATAGCTCCTTGGAATTGCTTGAATTAGCAAAACATTTTGCAAAGAATGCGAATGATTGGGGCATAAATGGAGTTGTGTGTTCAGGACATGAAGTTGAAGAGATTAAGAAAAATAATCCTAACTTGTTAGCCTTGTGTCCTGGTGTGCGCATGGCTGATAATGCTAGTGATGATCAAAATAGGATTGTCACTCCCTATGAAGCAGTAAAGCGTGGCGCTGATTTTCTAGTTGTTGGAAGACCAATCACTAAGGCGGCAGATCCTGTTCAAGCTACAAAAGAAATTTTAGCTAATATGCACGAAGCTGAAATATAATTATATTTAGGGTTTAATCATGTCACAAGGAAATTTTGATACTATTCGAGGAATTTTTTCTTTACAAGAAATGCGTAAGGTTGGCACAGGTACAACTGTGCGTAAAGTTTTACAAAAAACTTTTTGGTATGTTGAATCCGACGTAAATACGCAAGAAATTGAAGTTCAATCACTCAATAGTAATTACATTCCAACAGGTATAAAAAGAACGATTACCCGTGAGGAATTGATTGCTAAGTATACGCCAGAAATGGAATTTTATGTGCAAACTGTTTACCCGAAGATGCAGGAAGTAAATCAGGGTATTAAAGACGGCGATGCACGTAGGGAAAATGGCGAATTATTTAGTGCTGAATTTGAATATGAAAATGTATTGAAAGTTGATGAAGAAAATGTGCGTGCTAACTTTGGAATAGGTTTGACCTATCTTGAGCAGGGCGAAACTGCGAAAGCTGAGAATATTTTTTCTCGGCTTGTTGAATTAGAAGCGCCATTTACAAGAGAGCATAGACATCTTTTCAATGATTTTGGAATCAATCTTCGCAAAAGCAAGATGTATAAAGAGGCTCTTTCATTTTATCAAAGAGCTGTGGATTTAGGGCAAGTAGATGAAAATCTTTATCTAAATATGGCAAGGGTTCATATGGAACAAGCAAAGTTTGATATGTGTCTAAAATATATCGGTTTTGCTCTTCGCTTAGATAAAGATAATGCTATTGCTACAAAAATGATTGAGTGGCTGCTTGCTAAGGATAAAATCACTGGCTTTGATATCGAAGAAATGCACAAATCTATAGCTCAAAAAGATATTATTGACGCTCAAGAAGAATTGAAAGAAGAAATGCAGGAAGAGAGCACTGACGATAATGAATGAACTATAAAGGTATAGGATATATGAAAAATTGGGAATACAATACATTAAATAATGAAATAGAAAAATATGTTGAGCATGTTTCCTATGCTAAAGAACTTACGCCCGAATTTTCACGCATCTTACTCAAACGTTTATATAAATACTATCCAGCTCTTTTTGCTGAAAAAGATGAAAAAAAATTATTTAATAAAATTGATGTTTTATTAAATCCTTCCTTGCAAAATCTCTTAAATCCGCTTTTTTTGCCTAATATGCAAAAGGCTTGTGAGCGTATTGTCGAATCCTTGGACAAGAAAGAAAAAATTCTTGTTTGGGGCGATTATGACGTGGACGGCATCACGGCAACCACAATTTGCGTAGAGCTTTTTAAATTTCATGGTTATGAGGTTCAATATTATATTCCTGCTCGTGAAGAGGGCTATGGTTTAAATGCTAAGGCTATGCAAAAGGCTATAGATGAGGGAATTAAGCTTTTTATTACAGTGGATTGTGGCATATCAAACATTGAAGAAATAGCTCTTGTTAGAGAAAAGGGCATTGATGTTATTGTTACTGATCATCATATTTTGCCAGAAGAACTGCCGAATGCCTACGCAATTATTAATCCATTTTTATGTAATGTAGATGAATCTTTTGCTTCTTTTGATAGTCAAGACATTGCTTTATGTGGTGCTGGTGTCGCCTTTTTTGTTATGTGCCATCTGAATAATATGCTTGCGCAAAGAAGTAAAAATAAATGTGACATGCGTGAGTTTTTGGACTTAGTCGCTCTTGCGACTATTGCTGACATGGTGCCTTTGCGTGGTATTAATCGCATATTGGTAAAAAATGGACTGCAAAGATTGGCTGATACAAATCGCATAGGAATACAGGCGCTTAAAGAGATTTCTGGCTATTTAAGAAGTCAAAAATTATCGACAGGACAAGTTTCTTTTGCTATTGCACCAAGGATTAATGCTGTAGGCAGAATGAGCCAAGCCACAACGGCTTTAGAGCTTCTTTTATCAAAAGATTACAATCATGCTATGAAGCTTGCTCAAGAGCTAGACATGCACAATAGTCAAAGAAAGCAAGAAGAAGAGAGTATTATTGAAGAAGCGCACATTCAAGCGCAAAATTATACAAATGATTTTTCTTTAGTTTTGGCAAATGAGCATTGGAATCAAGGTATTATAGGCATTGTTGCTTCAAGAATGATTGAAAAATATTATAAACCAACCCTTATTCTTACTCAAATTGAAGATAGTGATTATTATAAAGGTTCAGGGCGCTCCACAGCAGAAATTGATCTTTATAATGCTCTTTGCGCTTGTAAAGATGATTTAGACTCTTTTGGCGGACATGAAAAAGCGGCGGGCGTGAGAATACATAAGGATAATATTGAAAGCTTTAGACAGAATTTCAATTCCTATGTTGCACAAAAACTTCAAAATGTTCAACCACTTCCCACAATACACGTAGATGAAAATTTACATTTTAGTCAAAGTGCAGATCCTTTATTTTTACAAGAAATAGCACTACTTGAACCCTTTGGGATTGGAAATGCGGAACCCAGTTTCGTTACGAATAATGCGAGCTTGCGTGAAGTGAAACGCTTTGGCTATGACAAAAAGCATTTGCAACTCAAGATTTATGAAGAACATTCAGGCAGGCATTTACACGCAAAGCTTTGGAATGTAGAAGATTTTCCTCTTAAAGAACAAAGTGCTATTCATGTGGTCTATAGTATTGAAATTGAGCAATATAAGGGCATGCCTCAAGTGAGTATGAAGCTTAAAGATTATAAAGAAGCTTAGATAATGTCGTCACAATCTAGGGTGTTTTTATAAAATGTTAATGATAGAACAGCCCAATTTTGCATTTGATTGAGCTTACAATCAGCATTTATTTTCCAAAGCCTTATTGACAGCTTTTGTCAATCTTGTTATAAACAAGCTTATTCTTTTATTTTTGTGGAGAAATTATGTCGCATGATAAGATAAAAAGTTTGTTAGATGAAAGCCGTAGCTATCTTCCCCCACGCCACGGTAAGGACATTGCCCGTATACGCAACAAAAAAGAACTAGACATGCTCTGTTCTTATGCGCAAGATGAATCTGAGGCTTTTTGGGGCGAGCGTTCCCGTAGTCTTTTGCATTGGTTCACGCCTTGGGACACTGTCACGAGCACTGATTTTTCAGTTCCAAAGGTGGCATGGTTTGAAGGTGGCCGATTGAATGCAGCCTATAACTGCGTTGATAGACATATCATCACAGATAGAAGAAATAAAGCTGCTCTTATTTGGCAAGGTGAGGGCGAAATGGAAGTGCGCTGTTACACCTATCAAATGCTTTATACTGATGTATGTCGTGTGGCTTCTGCTTTGAGTGCTATGAATGTGAAGAAAGGCGATAGAGTAGCGCTTTATCTTCCTATGGTGCCAGAACTTGTTGTTTCCATGCTTGCTTGTGCAAGAATTGGTGCAATACATACAGCTATTTTTACTGGTTATGCTGACGGCGGCGTTCAAGGCCGTATTTACGATTGTGAAGCAAAGGTTGTTATTACAGCTGATTGCGTCATGCGTGGTGGCGAACCTAAGCCTTTGAAGACAAATCTTGATAGAGTATTGAATACTTGTCCTAGTGTAGAAAAAGTTATTGTTGTAAATAGGGGCAATCAAGATGTACCTATGATGAAAGGCCGTGATATTTGGTGGGCAGATTTGCTTGACGACCTTAGTCTTGATTCAGATTTTCCTTGTGTATCAATGGACGCAATGGATCCGCTCTTCATTCTTCACACTTCAGGAAGCACGGGCAAACCTACTGGTGTTGTTCACTCTACTGGCGGTTATCTCACCTATGCAGCACATACAACACAATGGGTCTTTGACATGAAAGATACAGATGTATATTGGTGTACTGCCGACTGTGGCTGGATTACAGGTCATACATATCTTGTCTATGGGCCATTATCTTTAGGCGCTACAACTATTATGTTTGAAGGCACTCCAACATGGCCACGCCCAGATAGATTTTGGCGTATTGTTGAAAAATTTAGGGTAAATATTCTCTATACTGCGCCAACTGTAGTACGTTCGCTTATGCGTCAAGGCGTAGAATGGACAAAAAGACACGATCTTTCTTCATTGCGTATTCTTGGCTCTGTGGGCGAACCTATGAACCCTGAAGCATGGATGTGGTATCATGAGCATATAGGTAAAGGTGAATTGCCGATTGTCGACACATGGTGGCAAACAGAATCTGGCGGTATTATGCTTTCCCCATTGCCTTATGCAACAAAGCTAAAACCTGGTTCAGTAACACAACCATTGCCGGGTATTGAAGCAACAATTTTTGCAGCTGACGGGCAAGAAGCCTCTGACGATGGCACAGAAGGCGGTCATCTCTGTATTAAAAAACCTTGGCCTGGCCTTATGATTGACGTTTATAAGAATAGAGAGAAATTCAATTCTTATTTTGAACGTTTCAAAAATGCCTATTGGTCTGGCGATGGCGCAAGAATAGATGAACAAGGAAATTACTTTATTCTTGGGCGTATAGATGATTCAATCAACGTTTCAGGGCATAGATTGAGCACGGCAGAAATAGAATCAGTCCTTGTGGCGCATAATGCAGTTGGTGAAGCCGCTGTTGTGCCAATGCCACACGATGTAAAGGGCGAGGCGATTTATGCCTATGTTTCACTTGTTCAAGAAGTGGATTGGACAGAAGATTTGCGTAAAGAATTGCGCACTTGGGTGCGTACAAATATTGGTGCGCTTGCAAGTCCTGATCAAATTCAATTTGTTACGGAATTGCCAAAAACACTTTCAGGAAAAATATTAAGACGTATATTAAGAAAGATTGCCGCCACTGAATATGAGGCTATAGGCGACACAACTTCACTTGCTATCCCTGAACTTATTCCTGAAATAATTCAAGATCACCAACGTTTAGCATTAAAACAAAGTGAATTAGTAAGAAAATAGTTTTTTTCTCCTTCAAATAAAGTTTATTGAAAATACATACTAGAGTGAGCAAATTTAAGAAATACGCCTTTAAATTTGCTCACTCTTTTTTTTCGCTCGAATGATAATGAATGCTAAATTTTTGTAAAATTCAAAAGCCATTGAATAAAAAATTTCATTATGCACTTGCGCTTTTCTTAACTTGATATTATATATGTATTGTGAGTGCTTATTCACACCTAATTTTAATATTTATGCATTTAAGGAATAAGAAATGTCGGAAGCAACAGCGTTATATACTAAGGAAAAGTACGAAATTCAGCCTGCATTTGATTTATTTGCTCTTTTAGAGTTGATGGAAGAAACAAGGCTTGGTGGTGAAATTTTAGATGAGCTTGGCGAAACATGGGATAAGTGGCTTGATCATTTACATGTTTATAAAATCCAAGTTGGAAAGATTGGCTATCTTCTCGCTTATTTAGATGAAGAAGTCGAAAATGAAATTGATGCAAAATGGGCTGATAGTCCATCTGATTCATTTCGCTTTAATTGCGTAGGCCAGCAAATGATTATGGCGGCCGTTCAAGAAGTATTACCTCAAGTAATAGACGCAGGTTGTGCGCCAGCTCCAAAACCTACAGATAATTTAATTGACACATTAGAAGAAATGGGTGTTCCCTATAATGATGATGCAAGCGCTTTAACACGTCGTTTTGTCACTCTAACACATCACCCTTTCCGTGGTGCTTGTGAGATTTGCTACTTACAAGATAAATGTCCAAAGGCACAAGCAAATGCTTCATCTTTCCATTCAGTAGAGCTTCCAGGTTTACAATAGATGTATATTATTGAGTACTTGCAAGATAGTACACTTCAAACTGCCTTTGTATTAGAAGAACAGGATAAGCGTCTGCGTGTTCTTTTGCCTAATAGGCGTGAGCAGAGCGTGCAAGAGAACAGGGTTTTACCTTGGTCTGGGCCAAAAGTTAAGAATCTTGATAGCAAAGAAGATATGGTTTCTTTATTGAATAGCCATATTGAAAAAAGACAGTCTATAGCGCAAAATGTAGACAGTCTTTTGCTGTGGGAAATGGTACAAGGTGAAGTGGAAAAGGCTGATATTGCTTGGCTTGCGGAATTAATCTTCTCGCAAACCGATGCAGATATATTAGCTGGTGTTGCAAGAGCTTTGTTGCAAGATAAAGGGCATTTTAGATTTAGTCCGCCAAATTTTGAAATTTTCCCTGAGTCTTTAGTCATTGCTAAAAAAGAAGCAGAAGAACAACAAAAGAAAAGAGAACGTTTCCAAGATGGCGGAATGTCATGGTTTAAAACCCTATGGGACGTGAAATTTAATAATAAAACTTTGCCTGAATGCCATTTAGATGATGAAGTTCAAGAAAGATTAAAAAAATTACTTCTATATAAATTAACCGACAGCGAATTTCCTGACACAGCAGAGGGAAAAGATGATGATATGCTATGGCGTAGCATCATTAAAGCTGTGCCCGAAGATAGTTTTGCCCCTTATTTTCTCGCAAATGCGTGGAAATTAATTCCAAATCACTACAATTTCTGGTTTGATAGAGCCCATTATGAATCAAATGAACAATGGCATGAAAAATATAGTGATGAAGTTCAGGCATTAATACAAAAAGCAGAAGAAGATAATACTCCCATTTGTGACCTGCCCTTTGTAAGTATAGACAGCGCAACTACTCGCGATATTGATGATGCTTGCTATGTGGAAAAGAGCGAAAATGGCTATGTAATGACTCTTTCACTCGCTTGTCCAGCAGCTTTTTGGAATTTTGATACTGCATTTGCAAAGTGCATAGCTCAAAGAGCAACTTCTGTCTATTTGCCAGAAGGAACATATCATATGTTGCCTGAGCAATTAGGTACACAGAAATATTCGCTCGTTGAAAATACCTTTGTGCCATCACTTATTATTAAAATGACTTTCGATAATGAGGGTGAATTGCTCGCTTGTGAACCATCACGTGCAAGAGTCAAAATTTATAGAAATTTGAATTATACAGAAGTCGAAGAATTTCTCGAAAATGGCACAGCTATAGAAAATGTGGATAGTGCTACTTTAGAATCTATGACACTTGCCTATGAATTAGCGCAAAAGCTGTTGCAAAAACGTTTAGCAAATAATGCAGTTATACTAAATCGCCCCGAACCTTATATAGAAGTGGTGGGATTTAACAGCGAATTAGAAGAAAAAGTGCCAGCCTATTATGAAAATGTCATTGTTTCTATAAAAGAGAGTAAGGAAAATGCTAAATCGCAACTATTAGTGTCAGAAGCAATGGTGGCGGCGAATTCGGCTATAGCTTTATGGGCTGTTGAGCGTCAAATTCCTTTATTGTTTAGATCGCAAGATATTGCAATCCCTAAAGAATATGCAGGGGTGTGGTCAAATCCCGAAGATGTGGCTCGCATAGCAAGAACCTTAGTTGCTGCAAGTATGGATACAGAAGCAAAACCACATGCAGGTATGGGAATTAGAGCCTATGCACCAATAAGTTCGCCACTTAGACGTTATTCAGATCTTATCAATGAATATCAAATTCTTACCTATTTAGAACAGGGCGAAGCGCATTTCGACAAAGATAAACTCGATAGATTACTTATGCACTTAAATGCAACTCTTGAAAATGTGACCCTCATTCAAAGAATGCGACCACGTTATTGGAAACTCATGTATTGCAAGCAAGAAAGCAAGAAAGCTATGGAAAAAGGCCACGACTATATTTGGCGTGCAGTTGTAACAGAAGAATTTGAAAACTTCTATTCAATAGCCCTACCAAATGAACAGCTTTTCTTTAGAGTAAAACGTGCATTTATGCCAGATAAAGTAACTATTGGGCAAGAATTAATGGTAAGATTAGGCAAAATAAATCCATTGCGTAACGAAATACAAGTGCTTGGAGTGGAAGAAAATTTCTAAAAACTTCTTTTGTTTAACGCATAGAAAATAGATGTGTTTTCTTAAATAGCTTAAATATATTAACTAGATTTGTGAATTGTCGACAGTTTGATTGATTGTCGACAATTTTTGTATTTTGTCGACAATATGTTATTTGGCCTTTTGTTTGTTTATTTTTTTCAGATACTCAAAATGTAGATTCATTTGATTCTTATAATCTATAGTCTTTTTTCTTTAGAAAAGATATAAAAAAAGGCGATTTAGAAACACATTCTAGAGAGTGTTGTCTAAATCGCCAAGGTGATAGCATTATGCAATATGTTATAATTGCTTTTCTAATATTTTTTTGAAGTCGATTGTTTAGTTTAATCTTTCAATCTTTCTTAGTCTTTCTTCTCTAAACTATTCAAAGCGTGAAACTCTAGTGATAAGCACTGAATCTACTGGCACATTTCCGTGCTCGCCTACTTCTTTAGTTTTGATTTTACGAATTTTTGCTAAAACATCTTCGCCGTCAATCACTTGCCCGAAAACACAATAACCGTATTCTTCGTCTGCTGTTGAAGTGTGATCTAATTCTTCATTATCTTCTAAATTGATAAAGAATTGAGCGCTTGCTGAATGTGGTTCTGAAGTGCGAGCCATAGCTATGGTATTCTTCAAGTTTTTTACGCCATTAGTTGCTTCATTTTCGATAGGCGCTTTGGTTGGTTTTTCATTCATGCGCATGTCTAAACCGCCGCCTTGAATCATAAAGTCGTTTATGACTCGATGGAAGATGGTGTCGTCATAAAATTCTTCGTCTACGTAAGCTAAGAAGTTTGCAACTGTTTTTGGTGCTTTGTCGTCGAATAATTCGATAAGCATATCGCCAGAAGTGGTTTCCATTAATATTGTTGTACTCATAATATTTTGTAATCCTTTTATATTATTTATTTGATTGAATTTTTTCTACTTCTGTTTTTAGGTCTAAGCCTTTAGAAGTGTAATTTGTTGTGATTGGTATATTGAATGGATCTTGAAGCATTCCTTTGACAGAGCTTGCCTTACCTAGGTTAATTTCTAATATTCCTGGTTCAAGTATTGCCTTTTCAAAGTCGCTGGCAAGATTTGGGCGCACAAATTTTAATACTGCTGTAGCGAGGAGCATATTGTCTTGAGCTCTTTCAAAAGAAGTTTTGAGCTTATTTTGTGTCATAATATTGAAGCGAGGAATAAGTCCTAAATCTTCATATTTCAAATTGAAAAGATGGATAAGGCTAGGGAGGTTGTCGCTTCTAAATGAGGTTATTGGGTATTGGGTATCTAATTCTGTAAAAAGTCTAACCTTGGCGAAACTATCGGTAGTGAAATCTAGGGCGATTTTTATAGTATTGCCTAAATCTGGTATAGCTATATCAAAGAAAATTTCATTTTCTAGGCCATTTTCAAAACCGAGATCAAGCATGCTTTGCGCTAAAGATGGATTTATGAATGAAAGAAGTTCAGGAGTGAAGAAAATTGAGTCTATATCACCAGCTAGAATGTAATTATTCATATCTAAGATAGAGGCCAAAGTCCCAATTTTGAACATTTCTTTGTTTAGCATTGAAAGTTTAGTTTCGTTCATATAAACTTTTAATGGTTCTTTACCAAAGGGAAGATAATTGAGGCTAGCCAAAGTGTCTTGTGCGGCTTTATCTTCTGGGAGCATTGAAGCTCTTGTCATTATTGCAAGTTGTTTTGCTGTAGGGAGTTGTATATTTCTTGTATCAAATTCTGAAAGACTATAACTAAGGGGCGCTAGAGCAAGTACATTTTTATCAGCATTTGCCTTTAGAGCGATATTTCTTAGAAGAATACTTGTATCTGTGCCGCTCCATGCTGTTGCAAAAGAAGCAAGGTCGAAATCAACATCAAGATTGCCATTTAAAGTAGTTTTTGTCTTTAAATTGATGAGGTCGATTTTCTCAATTTGAAAAGAAAGCGCACTTTCTAAGAATTCTAGTGAATCAGTACCATAACTCAAAGCTTCTACGACAGATTTAATATTTTGACGCCAGTTGTATATAGTTTGACTGTCAAAGCTTACATTAGTAGTCAAAGTATTTGCTTGAGTCATTTGAATTTTAGCATCTTCTATGCTGAGATGCGAAAAAATGAGTGGAAATTTTTCATCTGAAAAGTAGCTAAATGGATTTACACGCACTAAAGACACAGATCCAATAGTGGCATCTAATTTAGTTGTGCCATCGTCCATACTGTAGCCAATGCCGTGAATACTAAAGGTTAAA
>CAYJDN010000001.1:19052-31895 GCA_964368925.1 uncultured Desulfovibrionaceae bacterium
CGCCATTTGCGAGTAATTGCTCGCCAATAATTTTCTTGACTGTAGAATGAGCATAAAAAGCGCCACCAACGATAATTACTGCTAATATGAGTAAGATTGTAAGAAAGATTTTTCCTTTCTTTCCCTTTGGTTTTGCTGTTTGTTCTTGATTTTCTAAAGCCATGTATCCTCCAAATGAAGCAATACTCTACATTAATAATAGGCTATTAATATAGACTTATATATTACAAAACTGATAATATATTGCCTGTAAGGTAATAAGTTATTAATATATAGTTAATAAAAGTAGATTGTATTATTATTCTATAAAACTTGATTTAAAAATTGTTGTAAACGTGGGTGTTGTGGATTGTCAAAGATTTCTGTTGGCGTTCCAACTTCGATAATTTGCCCATGATCCATAAAGATTACCCTATCCGCAACTTCCCTAGCAAAGCCCATTTCATGCGTCACAACAACCATTGTCATGCCTTCGTTGGCAAGGCTTACCATAACGTCTAAAACTTCGCCAACCATTTCAGGGTCAAGGGCTGAAGTTGGTTCGTCAAAAAGCATAATTCTTGGTTGCATAGCAAGAGCTCTAGCAATTGCTACACGCTGTTGCTGTCCACCTGAAAGCATGGCAGGGTAGGAGTTTATTTTATCAGAAAGGCCAACTTTTTTTAGTAGGCGCAAAGCAATTTCTTCAGCTTCTTTCTTTGGAGTCTTTTTTAATTTCATAGGCGCAACAGTAAGGTTTTTTAGCACGCTCATATGAGGAAAAAGATTGAAAGATTGAAATACCATTCCAAGATTTTGACGCATTTTATTTACATCATGCTTATCATCGGTAATATCAAGGCCCTCAATGTAGATTGCACCTTGATTGATGTTCTCAAGCCTGTTGATTGTGCGTAAAGCTGTAGACTTGCCTGAACCAGATGGCCCAATAATAACAACTTTTTCGCCGCTTTTTACTTCAAGGGAAATATCTTGTAGAGCTGCAAGTTTGCCGAAAAATTTCCAAACATTTTGGACAGATATGACTATTTGTTCATCATTCTTATCTGTTTTATCTTTGATCTCTATCATAATGTGATAATCTCCCTTCTAAATGACTTACCCCTTTTGATAGAATAAGAGTAATCAATAAATAAACAAGTGCAATTATAGTATATGTTTCAAAATATTCAAATGTTTGCGAAGCATATTCACGTCCTCTACGCAGTAAATCGGCAACAGCAATAATAGACACTAATGAAGTGTCTTTAAGCATAGCAATACATTCATTGCCTACTGGTGGTAGGATAGTACGCATTGCTTGCGGCAAAATGACAATAGTCATAGTTTCAAAGCGATTGAAACCAAGCGAACGAGCCGCTTCTGTTTGACCTTTATTTACAGCTAAAATACCAGCTCTAAAGACTTCGCCCATATATGCGCCATAGCAAAAACTAAGTGAACTCACAGCCGCAACAATTGGAGAAACTTGTAAAAAAGCGCCAAGTGCGTAATATATATAGAATAATTGCATGAGTAATGGTATGCCACGAATGATTTCTACATAAGTAGAAGCCACAAGATTTATTACTCTATTGCGTGAGAGTTTGCCAAGTCCTGTGAGTAGACCTATAGGAATGGCTATGGAAATTGATAAAATTGTCACTTGGAAAGTCACTAAAAGTCCATCTGGAACGAATTTTAGGATATTCCAATAAGGGTCAGGCCACATAACACAAAGAAATATTATTGAGAATAGGGCAAATAAAAATGCAATATTCCATGCCTGTAATAAAGAATTGTTTTTATGATCAGGAATTGAAGCTCCCTCGGTGAGGATATAAGGAACTTTTATTTCGGCATCTAAGGGATCTTTAGGAGTTTCGTCCATTTAGTATTCTCCACTGTATACAATTGTTCACCTCAAAATAAGGTGAACAGAATGTATACTAAAGATATTTAAAAAACTAGTTAAAATCTTATTATGTCAATCATATTAGAATTATTAGCTTTTTATTATAAGTTATTTATTTTGCAAAACCAACAGCTCTATGCTCACGTATCACTGTTACTCTAATTTGCCCTGGATAAGTAAGATTTTCTTCGATTTTAGCAGAAATATCTTTGCAAAGTAGATAGGTTGCATCATCGTCTACATTTTCAGAATTTACCATAACACGAAGTTCACGCCCTGCTTGTATAGCAAAAGCTTTTGATACGCCCTCGATTGAAGTAGCGATAGATTCAAGTTCTTCTAAGCGTTTTACGTAATTTTCTAAAAGTTCTTTACGAGCACCTGGTCTTGCTCCAGAAAGAGAGTCAGCCGCTTGAACAAGCACTGCAAGTGCTGTTTCTGGGCGAACATCTTCATGGTGAGCAGCAATAGCATGCACAATGTCTTTGTTTTCATTGAATTTTTTAGCAATGTCCGCACCAATTGTTGCGTGTGAACCTTCAATTTCATGGTCAACAGCTTTACCAATATCGTGGAGTAGACCAGCTCTTTTAGCTTTTTTGATGTCCATTTCAAGTTCAGCAGCCATCATTCCGCAAAGTGCAGAAACTTCTAATGAGTGTTGTAAGACATTTTGTGTAAAGGAGGTACGGTATTTTAATTGGCCTAAGAGGCGCACGATTTCAGGGTGTATTCCATGAACGCCAGCGTCAAAGGTGGCTTGTTCGCCCACTTCTCTGATTTGAATTTCAAGCTCTTGTTCGCATTTTTGCACAATATCTTCAATACGGGCTGGGTGTATTCTTCCGTCTTGGATAAGGCGCTCTAAAGCCATTTTTGCAACTTGACGTCTTAATGCGGAATAGGCAGAAAGAATAACTGTTTCAGGAGTGTCATCAATAATTAAATCTACACCAGTAGCGGCTTCGATAGCTCTAATATTTCTGCCCTCACGGCCAATAATACGCCCTTTCATATCTTCGCTAGGGAGGGTTACGGCAGTGACGGTTTGTTCACCAACATAGTCGCCTGCATAGCGTTGAATGGTTGAGGCTAAAATTTCTTTTGCTTTTCTATCGGCAGTTTCACGGGCCTCAGTTTCGATAGTACGCATCATTTGCGCCGCTTCGTGACGAGTTTTATTTTCTATTTCTTTAAAGAGTTGTTCACGAGCTTCTTCTTTTGTAAGAGAGGCGATTTGTTGAAGCCTGTCGTGCTGATGTTTGATTTCGTTTTCGATAATTTCGTTTTGTTCTTCAAGATGTCTTTCAAGTTTTACCAATTCTTTTTCATTGGCAATAACTTCAAGTTCTCTTGCATTCACTTTATCGATTTTTTCTTCTAATTTATCTGTTTGTACTTGAAGATGTTTTTCCTTTGATTTGATTTCTTTCTCACGTTCTCTATTTTCTTGTTCGATTTCTTTTTTCAAATCATAGGCTTCATTCTGACCTTGAATGAGGATTTCTTTTTTCTGTGCTTGTGCTTCTTTTCTTGCTTCATTTATAATTCTTTTTGCAAGATTATTAGCATCTCCGATGCGCCTAGAGGTCAGAAGGTGGTTTATCATAAAACCAAGCACTGCCCCTATAATGGTTGCACAGGCGACCATAGAGGTTAAAATAATGATATTCATGCCATAAGCTCCTTGTATATCAAGGCAATAAATCTTTTATTGCCGTTAAAATGTCCATAAAAGCCATAGGCTTTTAGGTTTAAAAAAATGGTTTCCTTTCGCATAATGAAAAGGAAACCACTTTATTGCTAGCAATGCTTGCAAAATACCCAAAGTGTCGTTTATTGTGGCATATAACAGACCTAGATAACTAGGTCGGGCACCTCGGCTCTGTTTTAGGCTCTTCGGTAAACGAATATGCACACCACAGACACGCTCGACACCCTTATGTATGCTTGTGAGGTCGAAACATGCCTACAACTCACGGGCACTTCAGGACTTACATAAAATATAACAGAATTGTAGAAAATGGCAAGTCAAAAATAAGAATTTAAAGTATCTTAATGTTTAAAACTGTTACCATGTGTGCTTAGACGCAATTTAAGTAAAAGATGTAAACTTTACAATAACAATCTTGTAAAACTATGAGTTACTTAGAGATCATGCTCTCTAGGTTTTCTATCATTTTAGTCAAACGAGCTTGAGTTTGCTCGTCATCTTTGACTTTATTTTCTATTTCTCTGTGTTCTTTTTGTAGTTCTAGTAAGTCATCTGCAAGGCCTAAGGCAAGAAGGGCCAGAAGGCTCTCCCTACCCATTTGATTTCCTGATTCCTGTAGACGGCGATACCCTTTGTCAACAAATTCCATCGCTGTTCTTATTCTTTCAGCGTTAGCAGTAGTTTTAAACTTTATTTCAACACCACAAAGGATATTTGTATATGAATTAATGCTCATACTAATCCTTTCTCATTTTATAATGAGGTATTTTTTTGAATTAAACGACTTTGAACAGTGGCCAGAAGAGCATCAACTCGTGAAAGCGCTTCTTTTTTTACATCATCATCAACCAAAGAAGATGATGTATGCTCATAATTTTGCGCATGCAAAAGAGAAGACTCCGCTTTTGTATTGCGAAGATGTTCGTTTTCTTTGCGCAAAGCCTGTAGTTCTGTTGCTAAGACTTCAATATTTTTTTCAAGTTTGTCTATCAGTTCCATGCATTTACTATAATTTCTTTTTTATAAAAAAGCAAGTACTAATCATGCAGAAATTCAATAAGTTTCAAGTTTTTTAGAGCATTTAGCAAAGTTAAAATACACAGCGTAAGTTCATGTTATTGTTATGTATTTTTCTAGTTTATTTCAATGTTTGTTATTGTGGAGTATAAAATAAAACAAAAAGAAAGGATTAAATATTTAAAATGTTCTATTTGAGCTTGACAGTTTATGAAAATAGCGTGAAAATAAATGTCAGTTAAATTTGAATTTATGGAGAGCGATTATGATTTTTCAACCGGAATATGAAACTCTTCCACGTGAAGAGCTAGACAAATTACAATTAAAACGTTTACAAAATCAATTAGCAAGAGTTTATGCTAATGTTCCTTTTTATCGCAAAGCCTTTGATGATGCGGGAATTAAGCCAGACGACATTCGCTCTTTAGATGATATTAAAAAACTTCCTTTTACAGGTAAACAAGATCTAAGAGATAACTATCCTTATGGAATGTTTGCTGTGCCACGTGAGGCGATTGTGCGCTTGCACGCTTCAAGTGGTACAACAGGTAAGGCTACAGTTGTTGGCTATACAAAAAGAGATATTGACAATTGGGCTGACATGATAGCTCGTTCTTTAGCTATGGCTGGTGTTATGCAAGACGATATAGTCCATAATTCCTTTGGTTATGGCTTGTTTACAGGCGGTCTTGGTGTGCATCATGGCTGTGAAAGATTGGGCGCAACTGTTGTTCCTATGTCTGGTGGTGCAACTAAAAGACAAATTCAAATACTTCAAGATTTTGAAGCGACTGCAATTTGCTGTACTCCATCTTATGGCCAATATTTGCACGAAGCTATGCAAGAAATGGGGCTCACAAAGGACGATTTCAAATTACGTGTCGGTGTTTTTGGTGCAGAACCTTGGACAGAAGCTATGCGTCAAGATATGCAAGAAAAGCTAGGCATTAAGGCTGTGGACATTTACGGCTTGTCTGAAATTATGGGCCCTGGTGTTGCTATGGAATGTCATCACATGCAAAATGGCATGCACGTAATGGAAGATCATTTCTATGTTGAAACAATCGACCCTGCTACAGGCGAAGTTCTTCCACGTGGTTCTGTTGGTGAGCTTGTAATCACCACTCTCACGAAAGAGGGCATTCCTCTTATCCGCTACCGTACTAGAGATTTGACTTCTATCGACACAACTCCTTGTTCTTGCGGTCGCACTTTCCACAAATTGAAACGCTTCCAAGGTCGCAGTGATGATATGCTCATTATTCGTGGTGTGAACGTTTACCCACAACATATTGAAGCTATTATCTTAGAAGCTGAAGGCACAACTCCAAATTATCAACTTGTTATTACTCGTGATGGCAGCTTGGATAATTTAGAGGTTCAAGTTGAAGTGGACGAAGCAAACTTCTCTGATGAAGTGCGTAAATTACAAAAAATTGAAAGTAGTATCCAAAAAACAATCAAAGAATTCTTGGGTGTTACAGCAAAAGTTCGTCTTGTAGAACCAAAGTCAATCGCCCGTTTTGAAACTGGTAAGGCTGTTCGAGTAATAGACAAACGTGATTTGAAATAAATTATTTCTATATATGAACCACGAAAGCGAATCAGCAAGAAATTGTTGATTCGCTAAGAATTTTTCAAAGCTTTAAGGATTTTATATGTCATTTCCATCATACAGAGCGCAAATGCAATACCACTGTCTTGCTTGCGAAGGCTATTTTTCAATAGATGAACTCCTCTATACTTGCCCATCTTGTGGCAGTGTCTTGCTTTTAGAGAATATGGAAGAAGAGGCATTGAAAAAACGTTCGGGCAAGGAATGGAGAGAAATCTTTGATGATAGAAAAATGTCGAGCGAAAATGCACTTAGGGGTATTTTTAGATTCTATGAACTTATGGCACCAGTTTTAGAAGCAGAAGATATTGTCTATCTTGGTGAGGGACAAACGCCGATAGTTGACGCTCCAAAACATTTATGTGAAGAGTTAAACGTCCGTTTTGCTTATAAAAATGAAGGGCAAAATCCATCAGCTTCTTTTAAAGATAGAGGCATGGCTGGCGCTTATTCATATTTGAAATCTTTAGTTAGAAAACACGGGTGGTCTGATGTTCTTACTATTTGCGCTTCCACTGGCGATACTTCCGCCGCCGCTGCCCTATATGGCTCTTATGTGGGCGCTCCTATAAATACAGTTGTTCTTTTGCCGCATGGAAAAGTTACTCCGCAACAATTAGCGCAACCCTTGGGCAGTGGAGCAAAAGTGCTTGAAATTCCAGGTGTATTTGATGATTGCATGAAAGTTGTTGAATATCTTGCAGAAAAATATACCGTTGCTTTGTTGAACTCTAAAAATGCTTGGCGCATACTTGGGCAAGAATCCTATGCTTATGAAGTTGCGCAATGGTATAATTGGGATTTGAGCGATAAAGCTATCTTTGTACCAATTGGAAATGCTGGCAATATCACAGCTATTATGCGTGGATTTTTGAAAATGTATAATCTTGGAATTATTGAGCAATTGCCAAGATTATTTGGAGTACAATCTGAACATGCTGATCCTGTTTATCAATACTATCAAGACACTTCAAAGCCTTTTACTCCTGTAAAGGTTCAAGCTAGTGTGGCTCAAGCGGCTATGATTGGTAATCCTGTTTCTTTCCCAAGGGTGAAGTATCTAGCTGAAAAATATAGAAAAATAGCTGGCGAAACAGCATTTAATGTTGTTCAAGTAAGCGAGCAAGCCATTATGGACAGTATGATTATTGCCAATAGGGCAGGGCATATTGCTTGTACACAAGGCGGCGAATGTTTAGCTGGTTTGTTGAAAGCTAAAGCAGATGGAATGATTGGCGAAAACGAGCTTGCTATTCTTGATTCAACAGCGCATATAATTAAATTTTCTGGCTTCCAAGATATGTATTTACAGAACAATTTTGATAGCGCTTATGGTGTTGTTCCAAAGAAAGAGCTTGTCAATTTGCCAGAACTGATTATTTCTATAGAAGAGAAGGCAAAAATGCAAGAAAGTGATTTTGCTAAGAATGTGGCTATGGCAATTGCAGAAAGATTGAATTTGGGCGAAAAAAACTAATACTATTCTAAAATAAAGAATAGTTTTAGGAATACATTCTAAAAGAAATTTTATGAAAAGAAAAATAATTGAACCAGTTACACCAGTTGCAATGGATATTGTGCTTACGTATGAATGTCCATCTTGTAATGTGCCTGTAACCATGATTGCACCTGTATTTGCTGCTAAAATTCGCTGTCAACATTGCGGTTTAGAATTTCCACTTATTCCAGCTGACGCAACAACAATACAGTATTTACGCCTTATGTTTGCAAATGGCAAAGCTGTTATCCATCCAGATTATTTATAGTTTTTTGCGGGGGGAATATGGACTTGAGCAAACATAGAATTGTGGGGATTGACGATCCCTACTTTCAAGCTATGTGGAAAATTTACACAGAAGCTTTTCCTTTAGTAGAGAAAAGATCTTTTGACGATTACGCAAAGGCTTTGGGGGATAGTGCTTGCCATTTATTTGTTTATCTTGACGCAAACAACGAAGTGCAAGCTATATTAAATGCTTGGGATTTTCCTTCCTCTTATTTTATTGAATTTTATGCTATTGCGCATACTGCTCGTGGAAAAGGGCTTGGCACAATAATTCTTCAAGATTGTATGCAAAAAAGGCAGAAAAAAATTGTCCTAGAAATTGAAGTGGTTAATGATGATGCAACAGAAAAAAGATGGCGTTTTTACAAGCGTTTAGGCTTTATAAAGCATTCATCAATCTATGTTCATCCACCCTATCAACAAGATTTTTCAACATTTAACTTGAACGTGCTTTCTTTTCCTGAAGCATTAGATGAAGTAGACTATTCAAAATTTATTTTTGAAGAAAAGAAAATAGCGTTAAAGTATTCTTACTACCAAGGGACGATACTTTAAATTAATCTATAACTATAGGTATATACTATGGAAAATTTCCTTACAATAACTCCCTTAGGCGGTTTGGGAGAAATAGGTTTAAACTGTCAATTATGGGAAACAAATCAAGGGATTGTTATGCTTGATTGTGGCCTTATGTTTCCAGATGATTTTCATCTTGGTGTTGATGTGGTTATACCACGTTTTGACACCTTGCTTGAGAAAAAAGACCAGCTATTAGGCGTAGTTATAACTCATGGGCATGAAGATCACATAGGCGCATTGCCTTGGCTTGTGCCTTATTTTAAAAATTTAAAAATATTTGCTTCTCCTTTTAGTATAGCTCTTATTGAGCACAAGCTTACTGAAAGAGAATTGATAGATAAAGTAGAGCTATGTCCTGTAAATCCTTACGATAAAGTACAACTTGGCGATTTAGGATTTACATTTTTCCCAATTTGCCATTCGATACCACAGGCTTCTTCTTTAGGCATAGAAACACCGCTTGGAAAGGTCTATCATACTGGCGATTTTAAACTCGATTCTCAGCCTATACACGAAGAATGTGTGTCTTTTAAAGAACTTGCAAACTTTGCCGATGGTGGTATTAGATTGCTTCTATCAGATTCAACAAATATTGAGAGCGAGGGCTATTCAAGGCCAGAACGTGATGTGCGAGATGGATTTCAAAGCCTTTTCCAACAAGCGACAGGGCGCATAGTCATCACTCTTTTCTCAAGTAATATTGATAGAATACGTACTGTTTTCCAAATGGCAGATTTATTTGATAAAAATGTTGTGGTGAGCGGTAGAAGTTTAAATACTAATATATCAAAAGCTTGCGAACTTGGACTTTTGGAATTGCCTAAGAAGTTCTATAATGATTATGAAATCTTACCGAATTTAAATCCTGAAAATACAGTCCTTATTGCAACAGGCTCGCAGGGCGAACCTTTATCTGCTTTGACACGTATTGCAAATGGCTATCATAAACAACTTTCATTGATAGAGGGCGATTGCGTGGTTATGTCGTCACGAGTTATCCCAGGCAATGCGAAAGCTGTTTCACGTTTGATGAACCAAATTTATAAACTTGGTGCTAAGGTGTATACAAATAAGGAAATTTGTGTGCATGCGACGGGACACGCTTATAAAGGCGAATTGAAAGCGATTTTGGAAACATTGAAGCCAGAATATTTTATTCCTGTGCATGGGGAATATAGACATTTAGTGCAACACTCTGAATTAGCTATAGAATGCGGTGTAGATAAAAATAAAATTGCACTTTTAGAAGATGGCTGTCCTTTCACATTACTTGAAGAGGGACATAGATTTGAAGATAGGGTTATTGCTGAATCTGTGCTTGTTGATGGTAAGGGTGTTGGTGACGTTGGAAGACATATTTTGAAAGAGCGTAAAATTCTTGGTGGCGAGGGCATGGTTGTTGTTGTGCTTGTTATGTCGGAAGAACACGGCGAAATCTTGCATGGGCCTGAAATTTTCTCTCGTGGATTTGTTTTTGAGCAAAGGTATGACTATATATTAGAAGATTCTAAGTGTTTAGTTTTGGACGCTGTTGAAAATGCGCACAATTCAAATTATAATAATATCGCTAAAATGGAAGAAAAAATTCGCAATTCATTGAGAAACTTTTTTAAAGATGTTATAAAAAGAGATCCAGTTATTGTTCCAATTGTTACTATAGTTTAGCAATAATATAGGACTAGAGTAGAAAGACATTCTCGTGTAAGCGTCTAAAATAATAGTTTATTATGATTTATATAATGTAGAGGTTTTTATCTGATGAATTACAAATTAGCTTTGATTTTGTCCATTGTTTTTTCTTTTTCATGTGTGGGAAGCGTTCAAGCTAAAGAAATTGTTGATATGCGTGGGAAAACGGTTGTAGTTCCAGATAAAATTGAAAAAATTGCTACTTTAGATGATGGATTTGTAGAAAATGTATTGACGCATATAGAGCAAATCGACAAGGTTAATGTTATTGGTTCTTGGAGCTTGAAGCGTGATTATTCTTATACATTTCCAAAGGATAATGGCTCAGAATATACGCATGCAGGTTTGAATACTATGCGTTATATGCACCCTTGGCTGAATGATTTAGTTTGCGTAAATTCTCCACAAGGTAATGTTATCAATTTCGAGCAATTAGCAGTTTCAAAGCCAGATGTTATTGTTATGCGTGTGGGCGATTGTACTGTTAGAGCCGACAATATGGACGTCACACAAAGAACCATCAATACAATTGAAGCGCTCAACATTCCATTAATTGTAACTTTTACACCTCAATTTGATGATGGCTTTGATCTTTCTTCTATGCAAGAAGAAGCTGAAATAATTGCATCTTTATTTAGTGAAGTTGAAGTAAACAAAGCGAATGCGCTTATGGATTATACAGCTTCCATTGAAGATTTGATTAGAGAAAGAGTAAAAAATATACCTGAAAATGAAAAGAAAACAGTGCTTTATTTTGGGCTAAACCCAGCAACCCGTGATCAAGGCGGTGCAGGTACGGTGCATGGCGTAAATACTCCGCAATCTTTTATGATTGAAGATGTGATAAATGCAAAAAATGCTTTTACAGGTGTGGGAACAAATGTGCCTATAAGTGTTGAACAAATATATGCTTTTGATCCAGATGTTATTTTATTACCAACTATGAATGGCTATCACCCCGCCGAAGAATTGTATTCAGCCCCTTACTATTCTTATCTTAAAGACGTGCGAGCTGTAAAAGAAAGAAAGACCTATGCCTTACCTTGGCAACCTATGAATTGTGCGCCTCGTTTGGAATATCCGCTTGAATTATTAATTATGGCAAAAGCTATTTATCCTGAAAGATTTCAAGATATTGTCTTCCATGAATTTGCTATAGATTTTTACAAAAAAGTGTATCACGTAAATGAAAATGAGGCGAAGAATTTATTAGAAACACAAATTCTTACTTGGACTATTGACGAAAATTGGTAAAACAGCACTTAAAACTAGCAAAGATTGCTCAAGCTAAGTAAGGCTAAGTAAGGCTAAGTAAGGTTTGCGAAGTTGGATACGAATTTATAATTTTACCAAAACTTTGCAAAAAAAAATTACGGAAATGAGTAGAAATTGGCGTTAAATGTCAAATGAAAGAAATAGCATGATTTTAACGTGTAGAAATTTAATAAAAATTTGAATTAAAACTAGACAAATCCACAAAAAAAAGCTAAAAATTTTCTATGCAAAAGAGTTTGATAAATAAAATTATGTCGACGGACATTAAATCAATGGCAAAGCTTATTGCCGTCTTCACACTTGCTCTTGCACTAATTCTTGTTTTGCAAATTGATGACCAGCAAAGTTTTGTAGAAGAAAAATCAATGTCTATAGGCACAGAAAGCGCCTTAGCGAATACGCCTATGCCAACTGTAGACACTCAAGCAAATGAAATTTCTATAAATGAACAAACAAAACAAGCAGAAATAAGTGAAGATTTAGCTCTTGAAGAAATTAATGTTGTAGAAAATAAAGAAAAGCTAGAAAATAAAGAAACTCTAGGCGATAAAGAAAATTTAGAAAATATTGAAGCTTTAGATAATCAAATCGCTTTAAGCAAAGCAGTTGATAGTGAAACTATTGAAAAAGATGATTTTTCTTTAATGAATTTTGTAGGTGCTGTTTTTTCAAATGATACAGATGAAGCAGTGAAAGAAGAAGTTGAAGCCGAAATGACACTTGCTGTTGTTGTAGATGCAGAAGAAGCAAAGGCTGAAATAATACTTCCTCATTGCGAGCTTGTGCAATCTAAAGTATACGATTCTTATTATGAACTTTCTGGTTTTGAACTTCGTAATGGCGAAAAAATTCTCTACGGTGAAGTAGAAAAAGGCGATACGCTAAGCACATTAATCAACAATTGGGTGACAAATGCCCAAATTAATGAAGCAATTAAAGTAGCAAAGCCTTTCTTTAATTTGAAAAATATTCATCTTGGCAGTCCTTATGCCATTGTTTTGGACGAAAAAAATAGATTTAAGCGTTTTGAATATGAAGTGAATAGTGAAATGGTTTTCACTGTTTATGCTGAACCTGTTGAAGAAAGTGAATCAGTAAATGTTTTACATGAATATAGTCAATATGCTTTCACAGCGGATTTAGTGCCAATTGAATTTGAAATAGAGCTTGAATTAGTAAAGGGCGAAATTAAATACAGTCTTTTTGACGCCGTTATTGCCGCTAAGGCTGGTGCATCGCTTACTACTAGAATTGTTGATGTTTTTGCTTATCAA
>CAYJDN010000001.1:31905-38656 GCA_964368925.1 uncultured Desulfovibrionaceae bacterium
AATAGATTTCTTCCGTGATATTCGTGAGGGCGATACTTTTGAAGTATTAATCGAGAAAAAATATAATCATGGTAAATTTTATGGCTATGGCGATGCTTTAGCTATGATATTTGTGAATGATGGCGAAAGATACGCCGCTTACCAACATAGAATACAAGACGAGGGTTTTGGCTATTATGATGAAAATGGCGATGCTTTAGAAAGTCTTTTATTGCGTACACCGCTCAATTATGCTCGCATTAGTTCTGGGTATTCTATGGCTAGAAAGCACCCCATACTAGACGTCACACGCCCACATCAAGGCATTGACTATGCCGCTCCTTATGGTACGCCTGTTCGTACTGTTGGCGATGGTACAGTGAAATTTGTTGGCTGGAAAGGCGATTATGGTAATACGGTTATTGTAAAACATTCTAATGGTTTAGAGTCGCAATATGCGCATTTGTCAAAATTCGCTTCTGGCTTAAAAAATGGCACAAAGGTAAGACAAGGACAAACAATTGCATTTGTGGGTAGCACTGGTCTTTCAACTGGACCACATTTAGACTATAGATTGAGAAAAGACGGCAAATTTGTAAATCCTCAATCAATTGTGATACCTAAAGCGCCGCCTTTGGCTGGTGAAGAAAAAGATACCTTTATGCATAATCTATCAATAGTTCAAGCATACTTAGATGGCACAAGAGCCCTTGCTTCCTATGAAGAGTAAAAACATAGACATAGTGCATAGTATTTTTTAGAGCAAATATAAGAAAAGGAATAAAGAAAGTTTTGGCTTTCAATATTCCTTTTTTTTATGCAATATGCTATAAATGATAAAATAATTATTTCGCTTTCACTAAACTTTGTTGCATATCAAAACCTAGATTGTATAGATTTATGAAGATTTGAGCGGAGGCAAGCGTATCTGACATAGCATTATGGTGTTGTAATTCTATTCCAAAATGTTCAGCGACATTATTTAGGCTATGTGATTTAAGCTTTAAATATTTTCTACTTGCTTTGAGTGAGCAATAAAATGGCAGATAGGGCGGAATGACTCTTCCTTGAATGCAACATTCTGTGAGTACTTTTCTATCAAAAGAGGCATTGTGAGCTATAAAACCGTCAGCATTAGCAATAAAATCTTTTGCTGAAGACCAAACCTCAGCAAAAGATTTTTCATATTTTACATCTTCCCATGTAATGCCGTGTATATATGTAAAAACAAAATATTCACGAGGTGGACGAATAAGCGCTTCAAAAGTTTCAACAATTTGCATATTTTCTATGCGTGCCATACCTATGGCGCAAGCAGAATCTGCTTTATAATCTGCTGTTTCAAAATCTATGGCAATAAGGGTTTTATTATTCACAAACTTCTTCTAATTCTTTGTGTTTTTTGCAAGGTTTAAATCGTCAGAATAGGCATTGATTCCCTCTGCTACGCCATGAGCAAGCGAGCGAACAAAGGCATTATTTTTCAAATTCTTTGCGTCAAAACTGTTACTAATATATCCAATTTCTAATAAAATACCGGGCATTGAAGTTTCATCTAATACTTTGAAAACATTGCCTTTGATACCACCATTTTGTACGTCAAAACCTTTTCTGTTCACATAGCCATACATATTACGTTGAACAAAGGTGGCCAATCTTTCAGATTCATGTAATTTTGCACGTAGCGCAAGCTCAGCAACGGCATCGTCTATTTGTCCCATACGCCCTTTAATTTGTCCGCCATTTTCACGTAAAGCTACATGGTCAGATTTAGCGTGTGTATAATCAAGATAGTAGGTTTCAACGCCAGCAAGTCTTTTATTTTCAGCGGCATTAGTATGCACAGATATAAACAAGTCGCCTTTCAAATCTTCTGCCATTCTCGCTCTTTGTGCAAGGCTGACAAATACATCTGTATCTCTAGTATATTTTACTTCATAACCGAGTTTTTCTAATTCATTTCCAAGCTGACGAGAGAAGCCAAGCACAAAATCTTTCTCAGTAATACCATTGTGCATAGCACCAGGATCTTTGCCACCATGACCAGGATCAATGACAATAGTTTTTACTTCAAGTCCCATCTTTATAGCAAATTCACGAGCCATAAATTCAGTAGAATTTTTCTCTTTAGATTCAATGCCTTGGGTAATAACACCCTTTGTCAATTTACGTGCATTCTTTGTGGTTTCTATAATGATTGAAGAACTAGCCTTGTCAAAATAGGCATAATAAGCGGCGAGTTCGTCGAAATCTATGATAACAACAGTTGAATTTCTTTTAGAATAGTCCACAACATATTTTGAAACTATACCCATATCACGATATTTATGCCCTGGTTTAGTATCAGCAGCAGTAGTTGTATTACTAAGAGTTAGTATAAGACGTGGTGGAGAATCGTTTTCTTCAACAGCAGGCACAAATTCAATAGCCCAAGTCACAAGATTATTTTTACGCTTAGAGGCGTCTAATTCAACTTTTAATTGAATGATATCATTATTTCTTTTATAGGCACGCAAGCCGTGATAAATTACTCTTTCATCACGTGAACTTGTTGAATTTTTTAGCGAATTTAGATTGAGATTAAGTGAAGCTGTGAGATTTTGATCAATTTCTTTGATATATTCTTTTGCTTTTTTAGTGTGATCAGCCTTTGGATATTTATCAATTAAAGTAGTAAGAAATTGATTAGCGCTCGTACTGTCTTTGAGTTGCTCGTTGTAGAGCACAGCTAGACTATACAAAGCATCGTCTGCAAGCACAGAATGTGGAAATTCTTGATAGACTTTTTTATAATATTTGATTGCAATTCCCTATCTTGTTTTGCAAAAGATCTTTTCGCCAATTCATCATAGGCTTCACCAGCACGATATAAAGCGGCTGTTCTATTTGCCCAAGTAGGGTTTTTTTCATAAAGATTATAGAATTTTCCAGCGAGATTGAGCCAATAGTGACGTAATTGTGATTTTTTTGCATCTTCTTGCAAACGGCGCAATTCGATTTTATATGTATCGTATTCACTTTGAACAGAAGCAGTAGATATTTGTGGCACAAGAAAAACAAGTCCCACCAAAGCAAGGATAAGTAATGCACTCTTACGCAAAGTATTTGTAGATATAATTTTTTTCATACAAAGCTCACATGGAAAGTTTAGTGTTTGATTTATATTCTTGCCTCAGAATTTTTTTATCTTTAGCATGTTTCAAACTGTAAAATATAAACACATACTTTCTTAAACGGCGTATTCGCAAAATAATTTACATTTATTATGAACTTTCTTCAATTTAAATTGAACTTTTTGTTCTCAGCTAATAATTTGTAATATACAAATCAATTGCTCTCAATAAATGCTTTTATTAACCTACTTATATATAATGCTATTGCTCCTATTATATTATTTTTTTTCTCTTTTCTTATGTGAAGATCTAAAATTCATACGCATAGGGGCGTGTTCAATTTTAAAGAGTTTTCTTAGTGATTTTTCAAGATAGCGTCTATAAGGCATAGTAATTCTATCTGCGTCGTTTACGAAGAAAACAAAGGTAGGCGGAGCGCTTTCAGCTTGTGTCATATAGAAGAATTTACCACGCACACGCTTTACTACAGGCGGTTGGTGTTTTGTAAGTACTGCTTCAAGTGAACGGTTTAGTATGCCAGTACCAATACGAATATGACATTCTTCAAAGACTTGATGCGCTGTAGGTAAGATAGTGCGAATGCCATCACGCTTGAGGGCTGAAGAGAATATGAGAGGAACATGCCCACACATTGCCAACGCTTCTTTAAAAGAATCTTTCAATTCTTTTCTTTTTGTTTGTGGCACAAGATCTAATTTATTCACAACTACCATAAAAGGCGTTTTTCTTTCATCAAGCAAGTCAATAAGTCTTTTATCTTGTGAAGTTAGGCCTTCTGTTGCGTCAATCATCATAATGCTGACATCGGCTTTTGTTGTGCTTTTAATTGCTGAGTTTACTGAATATTTTTCGATAGAATCGACAATCTTAGAGGGTTTTCTTATTCCAGCAGTGTCAACAAATATATATTTCTTTCCTTTAAGTTCAAAATGAATATCGACACTATCTCTGGTTGTGCCAGCCATATCAGAAACAATCATTCTTTCAGAACGAATGAGCGCATTAACCATAGAAGATTTGCCTGCATTTGGTTTACCAATAAAGCAGATTTTTAGATCTCTTTCTAAAATGTCGCCCTCTTCAGCTTCTAAATCTGAAAGGGGCATTTCTAAAAGCCTTGCTTGAATGTTATCTTCTAAAAAGCGAATATTATGACCATGTTCTGCTGAGATAGCAATGCTAAGGAAGCCTAATTTATGAAATTCTGCAAGAATAACATCTTCTTTTTCTATGCCGTCTACTTTGTTTACAGCAAGAATGCAGGTTTTATTTTGCTTGCGTATCCATGTTGCAATATGCTGATCAAAGGGAGTGAGCCCCTCTTTGCCGTCAACAACTAATACAAGTACTTGTGATTCTTCAACAGAAGCTTGAGCTTGAGAGAGAATAGCTTTTTCAAAGCCACGGATACCCTCAGGCCCGTCAACTACTTGTGCATTTTCTGTAAGCGTGATACCACCAGTATCTATCAAGATAAAGGGTGCCTTTGACTTCGGCCTCACTACACCTTCCATTCTATCACGAGTAACGCCGGGCATATCGTGAGTGATAGCCCTATTTGAGCGTATCAAGCGATTAAAGAGTGTAGACTTTCCCACGTTTGGGCGTCCGATAAGCGATACTTTAAATAATGACATAATACCTACAAATTTAGTTTTTTGTTAATCTTTATATAGTCGTAAACCTTATGAAGAGGAAAACTCCCCCTCATAAGGCATAAATTACCAGTATATAAGCTAGTTTTAGCTTAAGTGGATTGTTTGATCTCTTTCAGGCCCAACAGAAACATGGCTGATTTTTGAAGACATAATTTCTTCAATTCTTCTTACATATTTTTGTGCATTTTCTGGAAGTTCTTCAAATTTGGTGCAAGCACTAATATCTTCGTTCCAGCCTTCCATTTTTTCATAAACAGGCTTACAGCGACCAAGTGCATTTGGAGTTTGTGGCGGATATTGCCATTTTTTACCTTGATATTCATATTCAGTACAGATGAGAATTTCTTCCAAACCTGTAAGCACGTCTAATTTAGTGATAGCAATGTCAGTAGGGTCGCAAAGACGAGCAGTTTCACGAAGAATAACAGCGTCTAGCCAACCGCAACGACGTGTGCGACCAGTTGTAGCGCCAAATTCAACGCCAACTTTTTGTAAGTGCATGCCAATAGGGCCGTCTAATTCAGTAGGGAATGGGCCAGAGCCAACTCTTGTTGAATATGCTTTTACAACAGCAAGTCTTTTTTCAATAAGCGAAGACGGAACGCCAGTGCCTACAGAAGCATTATCTGCTATTGTGTTTGATGATGTTACATAAGGATATGTGCCATGATCAACATCAAGCATAGCGCCTTGTGCACCCTCGAATAAAACAGATTCGCCACGCTTAATAGCGTCTTGTAATACTGTTGTTGTGTCGTCTAAATATGGTAATAAAGCAGGTGCAAGCTTCATTAATTCTTCAAAAATCTTATCTGCATCAAGTTCTTCTCTTTCATAAAGAGCTTTGAAAAGTACATTTTTTTCATGTAATGCAGTTTCAATCTTTCTTTTTATAATATTTGGTTCAAGCAAATCGCCAGCACGGATACCTGTACGAGCTTTTTTGTCTTCATAACAAGGGCCAATACCGCGGCCAGTTGTGCCAATTTTATTTTCAGCTGAACGGCCTTCACGTGCTTGATCAAGCACTTTATGGTATTCCATAATCAAATGTGCGCCATGAGAAACACGAACCCTTTCAGGTGATGTGTCTATGCCACGCTTCTTCAAAGCATTCAATTCATTCAAGAACACTTCAGGATCTAAAACAACACCATTGCCAATCACACATTTTGTATTCTCATGTAAGATGCCAGATGGGACAACATGCAAAACATGCTTCTCATCACCAACTATTACAGTATGACCAGCATTATTGCCACCCTGATAGCGTGCAACATAGTCTAGTTCTCTAGCAAGAAGATCAACAATCTTACCCTTGCCTTCATCTCCCCATTGAGCGCCAAATAAAATACAATTTGCCATGTTTTAGCTCCAATAAGATATTATTAAAATACCATGAATTTTATTCATAAAAAGCAGTCGTTTATAGTGGATTGTATAAACACTTCTTCATAAAGTAGTATATTAGCCTTTATTCTTTCTCACGTCAACACTTGAATGAGGAAGAAAAATAATTTAAAATGTACTTGGCTTATAGTACAAAGCTTTATCTATAATACTTTTTTCTTTTTTTGTCTCCGACGGCCAAAGGAGTTGCAACCCCTTTGGAAACCCATATGAAAAATTGGCGATTTAGAAAATCTACGTGCAAGCACTAGATTTTCTAAATCGCCAATTTTTATAGGAGTGTCAAATTTTGTTATTTTGTTCGCTGTTCACGCTTTACGGTGATTTAATGGAAGGTGGACTCTTTAGGTAAGCGCACTTGTTCTTCTGATTTAAGTTTTGTGGGTAGGCGAAAATTGTTGAAAGGCATGGACTCCACGGGCTTCGCCCTCTGAGTGACAGTGGAAGTGAGATTAATAGTAAAGATTTTGGTGGATTCGCACGCAAAATCCTCACTGCGCAAAAAAAGTCGTTTTTGCTTGTTCGCTAAAGAGTTTTGTGCAATTGCACACAAGATATAATATAAAACTT
>CAYJDN010000002.1:0-15865 GCA_964368925.1 uncultured Desulfovibrionaceae bacterium
TCTCTTGAAGGAGTTTATCTAAACATAAATGACTGAAAGAGAAAAACTTTTGACGAAGCTTAATTTCAACAGAAATGGAACTTAGTAATATAGCTAAGTTTAGTTCACGAGAAATTTTTTGGCTATATCACCAAAAAGCAAAAGAATTAATTTAGAAACATACCCTAGCCTAGTGATAGTGTTAGAGGCATTGCTTAGATTTAAAATACATATTGCACTAAGAGCATGTAGAATATTGTTCCAACGCCAACGCTTAATAATGTATTTCTAAGCAAGAGATGTATAGCCACAACGATCAAGCTAGCTATGATTTCGGGTAAACCATGTGGGGCAATGCTTAGATTTATATTTTTTAGGCAATAGACAACAAGCATACCAATGAGGGCATAGGGAAGGACATCGCCTAGCCAAAGTATATAGTTTGGGGCGTCTTTTTTTCTACCAAAGAGCACAAAGGGCATGAGGCGAAGAGCAAAAGTCACAAGAGCTATCACTATTACTATTGAAAAAACTTCGGAATTGCTAAGAATTTCTTTATTCATTTTCTTCTCCTAATCTTTTATTACGCAAAAGTGTGAGTAAGATAGCAATACCAATCATAGATGGGATAAGAAAATGCTCTTGCCCAAAGACGACAAGGCTTGTTAGGGTGGTTAGCACACCAATGATTGCTGGAATGTGGTTTTTTGTGCTTTTCCATTGTTCTACAAATATTGTGACAAACAAGGCTGTGAGGGCAAAATCAATTCCTTGAGAATTGAAGGGGATAGTTGCGCCAAGGAATGCGCCAAAACAGCAACCAACTATCCAATAGCATTGATTGAAGATTGAGATAAAGAAATAGTATTGTGATGAATCTAGTTCTTTATTTGGTTTTTTTGATGAAACAAGAGAATAGGTTTCATCGGTGAGGGCAAAAATCATGTATATTTTTTTTAGCCCTGCTCCTTTATATTTTTTTAATAAAGAAAGTCCGTAAAATAAATGTCTTGCATTCACTAATAGAGTAGTGATAGCCGTTGTTATAAGGCTTGCACCGCCTGTGAGCAAGTCTACTGCTAAGTATTGCATTGCTCCTGCGTAAATTGTTACTGCCATGACAAAGGCCCAAGCAATGCTGTAGCCATTTTTAGTAAGCATAATACCAAAGCCGATACCTAGAACAAGATAGCCAGCAAATACTGGAATTGTTTCAATAAAGGCCGAACGCATTTCATTTGCGTATTTAAATCTACTGTTCACAAATAATCCTAAAAATATTAATTAATTTAGTGTTTATCCTAGGGTGTGTTTCTAAATTAATTCTTTTGCTTTTTTGCAAGTAAACAATTAAAATCCTAAGCTTTCTTCAACTAAGATAACTTTTATTCTATGTATTGGTTTTGAAGCTCTTGTAATATGAATATAGCTACAAATTGAATCTGGGCTTAGGCAATCGTGGCAAGTGCCTGTGTGCTTACAAGCTCTTTCGCCGCCAAAACGCATAGAATTTATAGGTGCAGCTTCAAATTTTGCTCTTTTAATGGCGCTATGTAAATCTGCTTCAACTTTATTCATGCCAATGACGAAGAGTACGTTTTTGGGGCCAAAGGATATGGCCGCAATTCGATTGCCTGTTCCATCAATATTTACAATTTCGCCCTTTGCAGAAATAGCATTAGCGCTTGAAAGATACCAATCCATATTAAAGGCGGCTCGCATAGCGTTTTGCATCTCTATTGGGTCGCTTATGCTATCACGGTCTAAAGCATTTTTATTTCTTTCTACTAAGGCTTTTGTGAGTCCGATGTCACGTATAGACATAGAACCACCCCAAGTGACAGATTCTTCAGCTTTTATTAGATTTAAAGCACATTCTTTCGCTTCTTCTTGTGTTTTGCAATAATATGCTTCTATATGTCTGCGATTTAAATGTTTAATTATATCTTGAGCAAGTTTGTCATTGCGTGTTTGTCTAAAGCTGTCCATTCTATTCTCCGTGTATAAATGTAGTATTATGTAGTATTATGAGATTGAAAATATCATTTCTTTAAAATTAAGTTGTGCTATACTATATTTTACCAATCAAACAAGCAAGAATAAAATTTAGGCTGTTTTTCTAGGGGTATTTCTAAAATAAGAGTTTTTGCTTGTTGGAAGCCATTTAAAAAAAGTATAAGAATCATTTTAGAAAAATTCCCTAACAAGTTTTTCTTGCAATTTGTAGTATCAGCGTGTACATTTTAACTCTATCTTAACTTAGAAATACACCCTAGACCATTAGGGAAATATATGACATTGAAAGCCAATATAATAAAGAAAGTAGTGAGTAAAATTTATTTTGCTTTCTTTTTTTGCATGCTTTTTTCTCCTTTGTCTTCCTATGCAAATTTATTCCAAATCCCTTTAGATAATGTTGGCGGTGGAACTTGGTCTTTAGGTGCGGATAATTTATCGACTATAGGTAATGGGGCTATAATTGAGGCCAAGGGCGATGTTGTTTTACAGCGTGGCACAGAGATTTTAAAAGCCGATTTAGTTCGTTATTATACGGCTACTGGCTGGGTTTTTGTTAAGGGTAATGTTGAAATTCAGTCTGGGCAAGATTATATGACTGCCAGTGAAGCGGAAATTGATTTAGAGAATTTCACAGGTTTTTTACATGATGGCGCAGTTTTTATGAATGGTCAGCATGTCTATATGAGTGGCGATTATGCTGAAAAGCATTTTGGGAATGTGTATGAATTTGAGAATGCCACCCTTACTACTTGTAGTCCTGATAGTCCTTTATGGACATTGAATGCAGATAAAGCGCTTATAGATATTGATGGCGTTGCGCAGTTGAGGAGTGTGTCGGCATCAGTGAGCGTTGTATCGACGCCGCCAATTCCACGCATGAATGTCTCTCTTGTGGAACAAAGACAGACTGGATTTTTGCCTCCAAGCTATAGCTCTTCTGATAATTTAGGCAAATCCATTACTGTACCATTTTTCTTAGCCATAAATGAATCACATGATCTTACTCTTTCTGGCGCTTATTATACTGAAGATAATATTATGGTTTCGGCGAAATACCGTGCTTATCCAACGCTTGGCACTAAGTGGTGGTTAGCTGGCGATTATGTTTTTACGCATAATGAAATGGTTGACGATCATTATTGGCTACGTGGCATGGGTGAGGGTTATGTTTTTGAGAGTGATTGGCGCTATCGTGTAGATCTTGATTTTGTTTCTGATGTGGATTTCATGCTTGACTACAGAACGAGTTACACAGGGCATGCGAATACGACATTAGAGCTTTTCAAATTTTTTGGACGTGAATTAGTTCCTTTACAAGCTGACAGGCGTAGTGCTGGTTATATTTACCGCACTATTAACGATATATATCTTACAGCAGGTTTTGAGTTTATTCAAAATCCTCTTTATGGTTCAGTGTATGAGCGTTCTAAAGATCCAACTGTTCAAGTAATGCCGCAACTTGCAGCTTATCTATTTCCTTACAGCCCTTTTGATTTTGTTCCATTGCAAATTGATACAAGTCTTGATATTTCAAGATATTATAAAAGATATGGCACTTCGATTTATTCAAGTTTTTTCAATCCACGTCTTTCGCTTCCTCTTGATTTAAAATACTTTTCGCTTTTGCCACAAATTCGTCTTGTGCAGAGAAATTATATTGCTGATGAACAAGAAAATTCAGCTGCTCCACTTGAGAAAGTGGACATTAATGATAGAAAAACAAATGATGTTTTATTTGATTTTCAAATGCAAACAATGCTGCAAGCTTCAAGGGTGTGGAATTTTGATAATAGCGATTTTGATTTAGTAGAAGAAAATATAGGCAAGACTAAAACGGTTGCCTTTCAACATCGCATAGAGCCACGTTTGACCTATTTGTTTACACCAGAGCATGATCAAAGTCATCTACCTTATTATTCGCAAGAGGATAGATTTTTCTCACAAAATGAATTTCAATTTGCCTTACACAATGTTTTGACGACTAAAAGTGAGAGTATTGTTCAAGTTCCTAGCGATAGTGACGAGGTATTACTTGATACAAAGGCGCAATACAAAACTTTAGCACGCTTTACTTTTGGGGCTTCCTATGATTTACAAGAAGCACAAAGAACTGTTTTGCTCAATGAATATGAAAGAAAACCTTTTAGAGATCTTACTTTTGACGCTGATTTTTATGTGCTCGGGTTAGGGCTTAGTACACATTTAAGTTATTCATTATATGGAGATGGAGTTACAGCATTTGATGTAAGCACTAAGATTCCTCTTTTTGCTCTTGAAAAATACATCACATGGAATACACAAGTTGGTTATAGAAAACCTGTCTTAGATTATTATAATTTAATCCGCTACAATATAGTGCAAAATAGTTTGGCGAGCCAAGAAACAACTTTGCTCACAAATACTTTTCGCATAACACCAATAAAAGAATTAGCTTTTAACTTTTCGCACTATATCAATCTAAATGATACCGACAATTATACTATTACAGCAGGCGTTGATCTTTACCACGAATGTTTACATTTAGGCTTTGATTATGTTTATTCGCTTGAAGATTCTTCAATAAATTTAAGATTTACTATTCCAGGTCTATTTGAATAAAAATTTAGAATATTCTCTTTGCGTGACTAATTTTATAGTGTTATAAAATTGGAATGAGTGTAATAATGCTAGTATTACTATTAACATTATCTCCCTCTTTCACTAATATTTCTTCAACTTTTGCATCATAGGGTGCTATATATTCAAAGTTTTTATTTGAAATAATTGTTTCTTTTTGTGGTGGAAGAGGGTTTGCGCCTTTTTGCAATTCTTGATTATAGGCAATTTTAAAATCATCAAGAGTTTTTTCGCTTTTTGCTCTTTGCATAGAAATTTCTTCAAAATTTGTTTTTGCTTTTTCTTTTAGGCCTTGAACTTCTAATTCGGCTCTTCTATTTTTTTTATATTCACTTTCTGAAATATTTGGCTTTCTTCTGGCAAGAGCGTAGCGGGCTTCTTCGTTCGTGTAAAAGCTAAATTCTTCTTCTGCTTTTTTTTCAAGCTCTTGATTTACTTTTACTTCTGCCTCCAGAATGAGAATGTTCTCTCGTAGGGCGTGAATTTGTTTGTCTTTTTCTTGTATAGAAATAATTTCTTTTTTTTCTTGCGAATTGAGTTGGAGAAGAACATCTCCTTTCTTTATCTCTTGCCCTGCTTCAACATGAATTTTTGTTACTTCTGCTTCATGTGGTGCATGTATAATCTCAGCTTCTTCCTCAGAAAAGAAAGTTGTACTAATAAGATAGCCACATAAGCAAAGAGCTGCTACTATTAATATATTAAATACATTTTTATTTGTAGATAAATTTTTCATAGTTTTCCCGATTTAGATAAAAGTAGCGCACTTCATTGAGGAAATGCGCTACAATATGATTATAATGCTTGTTTAGACATGTGAACAATCAAATCACAAATTCGATTAGAATAGCCCCATTCATTATCGTACCACGACACAACTTTAGCAATATTACCATCTTGAATATATGAATATTCTACTTCTAAAATTGAAGAATGCGGATTGCCTTTGAAGTCCATAGATACGAGTTTTTTATCGCAATATTCTAAGATACCTTTTAATGGGCCATCGGCAGCTTGTTTAAATTTAGCAAGCATGTCTTCCGTGGTGGTATTTTTTTCTAAAATAGCGGTGAAATCTACAAGAGAAACTGTTGGAGTTGGCACACGAACAGAAAAACCAGTAAATTTTCCTTTAAGAGAAGGTAAAACTTCCGCTACAGCTTGAGCAGCACCTGTTGAAGTTGGTATCATATTACATGCCGCCGCTCTTGCACGTCTTAAGTCTTTATGAGGAAGGTCTAAAATACGTTGGTCGTTCGTATAGGCGTGAATAGTTGTCATTACGCCTGATTTTATGCCGTATTCTCTTTCTAACACCATCGCCACAGGAGCAAGGCAATTTGTTGTGCAAGAAGCATTTGAAAGTACATGGTGCTTTGTGCCGTCATAATCGTGATCATTCACACCCATAACTATAGTAATATCTTGATCTTTTGCGGGGGCAGAAATAATGACTTTCTTTGCACCACGTTCAATATGCACAGCCGCATCTTTTGCAGAACGGAAAATACCAGTACACTCAACAACAATATCCACACCAAGATCACCCCAAGGCAAAAGCTTAGGATCTCTTTGTGCAATACATTTTATTTTCCAATCGCCCACAGTGGCAATATCATCTTCTAATACTGCATCTAAATAGGCACGTCCGTAATTTGTATCGTATTCTAATAAATGTAAATTTGTTGCCGCATCGAAAAGATCGTTTATAGCAACAATTTCGATTTTATCACTATAATCTTTATGTAATGCTCTAAAAACCTGACGACCAATACGTCCAAAGCCGTTGATGGCTACACGTGTTTTACTCATAGGAAGAATCCTTAATATAATTTTATAGTTTATAGTATTTTAGAAATGCTGACTTAGGTTTTCCTAAATTAAGAGCTTTTGTGACTTTTCAGCGAGGGGGCAATGAACAAAGTCTTTTGCTTGAGGGTGTTTATATAAACATAAATGACCGAAAGAGAAAGATTTTTGACGAAGCCTCATGTAGGCAAAAATTAGAAAGTAGTAATATAACTAGCTTTATTTTATAGAAGAAAATTTGCCTATATCACCCAAAAGAAAAGAATTAATTTAGAAAAAGATCCTAGTCGTCAAAAATTTGATAAGCATAATCTTGCTGTAGTGCATAATTATTCTGCAATTCTTCATACAAACTCGCATTTCTAATCGCAATAGCGCATACACTAGCAACGGCTTCAAGAAATTCTTTTTCTTGGCTTGTAAATTCTTGTACTTTATTTGAATAAACTCGCAAGATGCCAAGAACTTCATCTTGTACTTTTAAAGGCATTGAAATAACTGAAATAAGCCCTTCTTTCTTTGCGGCATCAGGATATTGAAATCTACCATCTTCAGTTGCGTCTTTCATGTAGATGGTTTTTCCTGTTAGAACTTCACTATCAAGACCACTACGTGAAATTTCTATTGGACCTTTGCGCATATAGCCATCAGATAGACCATACGAAGCTGTTGAAAGTAATCTCAATTTGTCGTTGTCGAGCATACGCATTGTGCAAGCCTTACATTGCATCGTTTTTGCTACGTGTTCAACAATTTTTGCATAAACTTCTTTAGTATTAAGTGAAGAATTTACTACTGTTACCAAGGAATATAAAGCTTTAAAATAATCATTTGAATCCATAATATCCTCTCTGTTACATATTAGTTAAATAAAACAATAATCAAGCAATAAAACAGTTGTATCATGTTAAATAAGAAATAAACTATTTTCGTATGATTGTAAAGAAATATAGTGGGATTGCAAAGTTTCAGCTATGATTATTCTTTTGAATATTATGATTATAACAGCCTTAAATGCGCATTAATCGTGTGCTAGATTCATGTAAAATGCTTTGGGATATATCTTTTGCAACATTGAGTAAATAATTATCTTTTTCAATTTTTGAACAAGCATACATAATAGTTGTATGGTCTTTACCGCCGTATTCCTTAGCAATTTTAGGAAAGGAATAGCCTAGTAATTGCCTACAAAGAAACATGCTTATTTGTCTTGCTAAAACATGATTGCTTGATCGACTTTTGCTTTTAATATCCTTTATTTGCAACTGAAAATGCTGAGCTGTATGAGAAATAATAATTGTTGGAGTGATCTCTTTTTTGCCCTCAAATTCTGTCAAAAAAACTGCCAGTTCTTCTTCGCCAAAACCTTTGTTATTTACCCTCACATAGCTCGCAATTGTTTTAATCAATCCTTCTAATTGCCTTAAATCTCTAGCAAATCTAGCAAGAGTGAGATACATTGGTTTTGATAAAGATAAATTATTCTTGGCGCTTACCTTTTGTGCGTATAAAGAAAAAATATTTAATCCCGCAGGGTGTAAATTTAGAGTAATACCGTGAAAAAGCCTTGAATAAAGAGCATTTTCTAAGCGCATAGCATTTTTCTTTTTTGTAAAATCAGTAAAATCATTATCTAGCGAATAAGTAAATACAACAAAGGCTTCTTTGTTTATAAGCCTGTCTAAATATTGCGCTAATTCATGCTGGCTTTCGATATTTGCGTCAGAAATGCTTATGCTTAAATCTTGCTTTTGAAGTAGATGGGCACTGCCTGCTAATAAGTGCAAATCATCAAGCAATAAAACATCTACTTCTTCAAGTGTTTGTAATTTTTTATTATTGTTTTTTTTGTCTGAATAAAGGGGAATAAGTTCTTTGGCTTGTCCAAGCGCTATATTTAATTCAGGATTTATGCTGTGCAGTCTGTGCGCTATGGCTTCTAGTAAATGGCTTTTGCCCGTTGAAGTGTCGCCACGCAAGAGTAAAAATCTTTCAGGATTTTCTACTACTGTTTGCTTCAAATCTGAGGGAATAAAATCAATATTATGTGAATTTGTGTAATATTGAATAGTCTTTTCAAGGAGTTGGATACTTTCTTCATTGGTTGAATCATAAATGAAGTCTTCAAAAGTACGCAATCGAGCATAATCTATAGAAAACAAAGTCCTTTTCATGTTCAAGCCTAGTAAAGTCTTATAATTTATGTTCTTTTACGAATGTATGTGTTCATAACAAGCCCAGCATAGAGTTCTTGTGTGTGACTGTGTTCAAAAAGTAATTTTGAATCTAATTTCCCAAAAAGTGAATAACCTTGCCCTAAGAGCATTGGTACAGTTGTGATTGACATTGAATCAATCAAGTCTTTAGCCAAGAAACTTTGTATTGTTTTTCCGCCGTCAATATAGAAATCTTCATGCCCCTTTGCTTTTAATTCCTTGAGCACATCTTCAATATCACCACTTACAATAAATGCCTTGTTTTCATGGCTTGCTGGAATTGATTTTAAAGAAGTCGAAAGAACATAGACTGGTTTTGTGTAAACCCAAGCTTCAATGCCAAAATTTACAACAAATTCAAAAGTGTTCCTACCCATAATAATAGCATCAACGCTTTCAATAAATTCACCAAAGAGATTGGGCGCATCTTGCGGTGCTTCAAAGCTCATAAGCCAATCTAAATTATTATTTTCATCAGCGATGTAACCATCTAAACTTGTTGCAATATATACTTTATTTGCCATGTCTTTTGCCTCAATTTAGCCTTTGTCTTTACTTGTTATTGTCTTCAATTTCAAAAGGGTTTACATGCACCATACAATGCTTCACATTTTCAAAATTTTCTTCTATACTATGATGTACTTTTTCAGCAATTTCATGCGCTTGTATCAAGGAAAGTTTTGCATCAACTGCAATTTCAACATCTATATATATCTTATTGCCAAACATTCTAGATTTCAAACTGTCAATTCTAAGCACATCTTCTTGTGATAAGATGTGTTTTGTGAGTTTCTCTGTTGTTTCAGCATCAGTAGCTTTATCGACTAATTTATCAATCGCATTTTTAAATACTTCATAAGCAGCATGAATAATTAGTAAAGCAATAATTATTGAAGCTAGCGAATCCATAATGGGATAGCCTAATTGTGCTCCAAAAATACCCACAAATGAACCGACAGATGAAAGGGCGTCAGAACGGTGATGCCAAGCATCAGCCATAAGAATATCAGATTTGATTTTCTTTGCTGCTAAATAAGTATACCAGTACATTCCCTCTTTTACAAGTATAGAAAGAATGGCGGCGTAAAGAGCTATATTTGTCGGTAAAAGACTATTAACATAGCTACCTGTATACAATTTTTCAATGCCAACATAACCAATGCCAAGCCCAGTGCCCATAAGTAGACCAGAAAGCAAGATGGCGGCAACACTTTCTAATCTTTCATGTCCGTAAGGGTGATCTAAATCACTTTCTTTACTTGCCATTTTCACGCCAATAAGCACAACAAAGGTACTTAATACATCAGATAATGAATGTATGGCGTCTGAAAAAAGAGCCGCAGAATTACCCATAAAGGCGGCAATGCCTTTAACTAAAGCCAGAATAACATTTATAATTATTGTGATAAATGAAATTTTAATAGCATAATTGCTGTCTATATTACTCATAATTTCCTTACAATAAGGAAGAAAGAACGAAATAGCACAAAGCTTTTACTTATCTTCCCATTTTATTCGTATAGCAACAGCTTCAGAACCATCATCTTTTGTGGCAATTTGTGTGCTTATATCATTATCAATATGAACTTTATATTCTAAAGTATCGCCATGAAAACTTTCATGTTTATAATTGATTTCAAATTCTTTAATGCGTTTAGTCTTAATCCATTCAGCGCCAAAAGCATCATAAGCCCAGTTGAGATAATGTCCATTATTTACATGCAAATTCGGATCTAAATCATCAAAAATTGAAGTATAGCTTTTTTGAACTTGCATATTTTCAAAAGCTTTAATCTTTGGGAAAGTTGTTTCTACTGCAAACTCTCTAATTGGTTCATAATCTTTCATTAATTCATAAATATTTGCGAGCTTCTTTGTTTGTAAATTTAAGCCAACCCATAAACACACGCCTCGAACAATAATTTTTCCATGGCGTTCAACTGTAAATTCTCTGCGAGAACTCACTTTTTTAAACTCGCTCACCCATGTTCTAATTTTTATAGTGTCGTTCATTTTGGGTAATTCATCAATTTGTATGTGATGATTTACTAAGACCCAAGCTATATTGTGTTGCATGAGAAAGTCACGCCCAATGCTGTAGGCAGCAGAATGTCTATCGGCAATGTCTTGAACAAAGTGAGCTAAAGTTTTTAGGCTCATTTCTTCAAAGCAATTGCATTGAAAGGCTCTTACTTCATATTCGAATGTGAAAGCATCGCTTTGCATAATAATTTTAACCTTTAATTAAATAGATAAAATAAAAGCATGCCAATGACATGCTTTTACTTACTTTTTTTTATATTTTAGTTTGCGGCATTGAGCGCATCTACAATTTCTTTAAGCTTTGTATCTGCTTCGTCGTTTTCAACTTGACAAGTACCAGCTGCTTTGTGTCCGCCGCCGTTGTATTTGAGCATCAATGAACCAATATCAGCTTTTGATGATCTATCAAAAATAGATTTACCAATAGCTAAAACTGTATTTTGTTGTTTCAAGCCCCACATTGCGTGGATTGAAATAGTCGCTTCTGGATAGAGAGCATAAATCATAAAGCGGTTTGTTGGGTAGATGTTTTCTTCATTACGTGGATCGAAAACAACTATTTTACCGTGCATTTTACCACAGCTTAGAAGCTGATCTTTCGCTCTTTGTGCGTATTCATTATAAAGAACAACACGCTCTTGAACATCAGGATTTGCAAGAACTTCTTCAATAGTTTTAGCATGTAAGCAAATGTCGATAAGTTCCATCATAAGATTGTAGTTAGAAATGCGGAATTCACGGAAGCGGCCAAGGCCAGTACGTGGATCTGTAAGGAAGCTCAAAAGCACCCAACCAGTAGGATTTAGCACTTCATCTTTGTTGAATTGAGCAGAATCAGCTTGATTTACGCCAGCCATCATATCTGGGATTATGTCATGGAAAGTTTCTGCGCCGCCGTAGTATTCAAATACAACTTGAGCTGCTGATGGAGCGTTTGCATCAAGGATATAGCTTTCAGGCATTTCGCCACCTAAGCGCTCAATTTCTGAGTGGTGGTGGTCGAAGCATAAATATGCTTTTTCGTTATAAGGAAGGTTTGTTGTGATGTCGTTTTCAGTAATTTCTACTGTGCCGTCTTGCACATCTTTAGGATGCACAAATTTTATATCATTGATAAGATTCAATTTTTTTAATAAGGTTGCACTTACTAAGCCGTCCAAGTCACTTCTAGTCACTAAACGATATTGCTTTCCTGTATTTATCTTTGACATTTTTTTCCCTCACGATAAGATTTATTTGCAAATACTATCTAAAATGTGCCATTTTGTCTAGCATTTCTTTGTTTAGTTAAATTGCTTAATTGCCTGTATAATACAGTAAAAAAGTAATTATATTATTGGTTTATATTTCGTAATCAATAGCTTGGCGTGAAGCTGTCACTTTTTTTACAAATTCGCCAAATTTCAAGTGTTCTGGGTGCATGGCGTATACTGCCAAGTCTTCAAAAGAGTCGTGCACAGAATAAAGAACAATGTGTGCTTGAAGTGTTGTTGTTTCTTTTATATCATAACTAATTTCAAGGTGTTGTAAACCTTGAATTTTTCCAAGAAGAGCTTCGCCTAATGCTTTAAAAGTTTTTGCATTTTCAGCTGCGCTCACGCCGTCTACTTCTGGTTTAAGTTCCCACCAAACTATATGTCTAATCATCGCAGTATCCTTTGATTTGAAAAATTTTACACATGCTGTCGATTGTACCAAAAATAACAAAATTGTCAAATGTGAAAAAAGAGAATATATTCTTTAGGCTGTGTTTATGAAAATGTTCACAACTTTGCTTGAAATTTGACGACAAAATTTATATATGTTATTGAAAGTAAAGAACTATAATGGATTTTACAATAAGGACTACTATGAGCGAGAAAAAACAGAATATACTTGTCATTGATGATGAGCAAGGCATTCGACTCTCTCTTCAAGGTATACTTGAAGACGAGGGGCATGTCGTGCTTCTTGCTGAAAATGGTTCGCAGGCTTTGACCATACTTAATGAAAGCAACAAAGAGCAAAGCATTGATTTAATAATACTTGATATTTGGCTTGATGCGCAAAGCACTGAAAAAACTTATATAAATGACGGGCTTGTCTTCTTGCAGCATGTTAAATCTTTGGACGCATTTAAAGACATTCCTATCGTTATGATTTCTGGTCATGGCACTATTGAAACTGCTGTTACGGCGTTAAAATACGGTGCTTATGATTTTATTGAAAAACCATTAGCTTTAGACGCTGTTTTGAATACTTTAGAGCGAGCCTTTGCTTTTGCTGAATTAAAGTCAGAAAACAAGGCTTTGCGTTCAGCAATAGCAACGCAAAAAGTGAGTCTTAGTCTTGTTGGTGAATCTGCGCCAATGCGAGCTTTGAAGTCTACTATTGAGGCTGTTGCACCCACTTCTGTTGGCGTATTGATTACTGGCGAAAATGGGACTGGTAAAGAAGTTGTAGCGAATGCTATTTATAAGGCTAGTCCTCGAGCTGACAAGCCCTTTATTGCTGTGAATTGTGCGGCTATTCCTGAAGAATTGATTGAATCTGAACTTTTTGGGCATGAGCGTGGTGCTTTTACTGGTGCAGAGAGTAGGATTGGAAAATTTGAACTTGCTGACGGTGGCACGCTTTTTCTTGATGAAATTGGCGATATGAGTTTGAAAACGCAAGCAAAAGTATTGAGGATTTTGCAAGAGCAGAGTTTTGAGCGTATTGGTGGAAATAAAACAATACACGTAGATGTTAGAGTGCTTGCGGCGACAAATATGGATTTAGAAAAGGCTATGCGTGAAAATGCCTTTCGTTCGGATTTATACTATAGATTGCGTGGTTTTCCGCTACATTTGCCACCCTTGAGAGAAAGAGTTGAAGATATTCCTTTGCTTATTCAGGCTCTATCTCAAAATATACAAAAAGAAAATCATTTAGAGCCACCGCTCTTTTCTCAAGAAAGCTATGCGCTTATGCAAGAATCTTTATGGCTTGGGAATGTGCGTGAATTAAAGCATACGCTTGAACAAATGGCGATAATTTATCCAAAGCAATTGATTTCACCTGAAATGCTACGTCCCTTTCTTGCAAATATCGCAAATAAAAATGAAAATAATGCTGATGTAGACCTAAATTTTCAAGTAGATAATAGTGTTTTAGAGCATTTTCTTAATTGTGATTATAAAAATGCAAAAGCTGAATTTGAATTATGGTATTTGAGCCAAAAGTATGCAATGGTTTCAAATAATATGACAAAACTTGCAGAATTAGTTGGTTTAGATAGATCTTATCTACATAGAAAATTGAAAGCGAAAATTAAAGAATAAATTTAAATATAGCTTTTTAAATTTAAAGAGAGATTTTAAGATAAAATCTGTCAAATATTAGATAAAAACAATAAGCTAAGATGAAAAATAGTCTAATAAAAAAGCTACCCTAGAGTAGCTTTTTTTGTATTTGCATCTTATTTGAATAAAGATTTGATGAACAAAGTATTGATATTAATTTCTTTTTTTGTTTGTCGTTTATTTGATTTTTATCTTATTATTTTATGCTTTCAAATTTGAGTAAACTTTTAGAAATTTCAATAGCCATCAATTCAATAAGTTCACTTTGTGTTTCTATGAGAGATTCATAATTTGAGCCTGCACGTACTGTTGCATGAAAGTAATCGCTTATACTATTTTGTGACTTATGCATTAAATTCCAATAAGCATCAAGCACAACATCATTATTGAAATCACCTTCAAAAGAATTTACATAAACATTGATAGTGTAATCAGCATTTACGCCTCTAAATTGTGGTGTAACATGCATATTTGTTTTATCTAATTGATTATTTATTGAAGTAGAAAGCACACGTTGAAAAGCTGAATCAAGTTCTTCCGCCCATCTGTTGTAGTCGCTGATTGTGACATTTGTGCTTAGGGGATTTTTCCTGAAAATTTGAGTTCTGCGTAAATATTCAGGCATTTGCGCAGGTAATACGGCAATATGAATAAGATCTGTACTTGCTACAGCGCTCATGGAATGAGAATTTTCATCAATTCTTGTATTTTCTGGAGTTGGTAGGAGGTAGAAATTTGTTTGAGGCGAGCTTGAAGAGCAAGCAAGAAGAGAAGAATTTAGGACAAGCACACATAATAGTAAGAATAGGGGGCGTAATTTTTGCTGTAATTTTAGGGATTTATTCATTTGTTACTCTTTTATTTTATTTCTTTTCAAAGATTATTAAAAAAGGATAAAAACAAAGTTACAAATTGTCAATAGCGCATTTATTATTATAAATTCGAAGAATTTTGAGCTATTTTATAATATAGTATTCTCATATTATGAATTTTCGCTTTTTATCAAGAATGGTAGTTATGATTAAATAATAGTTAATTCAAAGATAAATGACTGAAAAAGCATTTGAAATTTAACCATGATAAAAGCTACAAAGCGAATTTGAGGTCATTATCAAGGCTTGTCAAATAAAGAAAATTTTGCTATATCTTATCGAAATAAAAATATCTATAATTATTATAAGAGAGAAAAAATGTTTATTCATCCGCAAATAGATCCTATCGCCTTTACGCTTGGGCCGCTTCAAGTGCATTGGTATGGGCTTATGTATACTTTTGGTTTTTTATCTGCTTGGGGTCTAGGAAATTATAGGGCAACTCGCCCAGGCTCAGGTTGGACAACAAAAGAAACTGGCGACCTGCTTACATGGGTTATGCTTGGCGTAATTTTTGGCGCTCGTATAGGCTATACTTTATTCTATAATTTTTCATACTATATCGCAAATCCTGTTGAAATATTTTACCTTTGGCAAGGTGGCATGTCTTTTCACGGTGGTTTATTGGGTGGTATGTTGAGTTTATATCTTTGGGGTAGAACGACTGACAAGCGCTTTTTAGACATGCTTGATTTTCTTGCGCCAGTAATACCGCCAGGACTTTTCCTTGGTAGAATTGCGAATTTTATTAATGGCGAATTATGGGGTAAGGTGACGACTTCTCCTATTGGTATGGTCTTCCCTCATGTTGATCAATACCCAAGGCACGCAACCCAATTATACGAAGCAATTCTTGAAGGCTTAGTACTCTTTATAATTCTTTGGGTCTTTTCAATGAAAGAAAGACAGCAAGGCGCAGTTGCAGGATTGTTTGCCCTTGGTTACGGTCTTTTCCGTATGTTCTGCGAATATTTTCGTGAACCCGATG
>CAYJDN010000002.1:15875-37259 GCA_964368925.1 uncultured Desulfovibrionaceae bacterium
CAAGTTGGTTATTTAATTGGCGATTGGTTTACAATGGGCATGCTCTTATCCTTACCTCTTGTCTTCATTGGTGCGCTATTACTACTCAATGCTTACAGATTAAAACTCAATCCATCACGAGAAAAAATAGTTCTAGACGATGGCGAAGTGGTATATATTAAGAAGAAGTAGGACTTGTTTATAAATTGATTTCTTTGCTACTATTGTCTTTGTGCTTTTTTTGTGCCTATAGCTCAGTTGGATAGAGCGTCAGCCTCCGGAGCTGAAGGCCGTGAGTTCGATTCTCGCTAGGCACACCAAAAACCAAGCCCTAGCTTATAACAATGTTTTTACTTTTTCGGATTCAGATTTTATGGGTAAACCCGAGAAAAGTAGAAAGAAGCAGAGGTGAAGTATGAAAAGTGAATTTCAAAAGTTTCAAGAACTTGCATCAAGTAGCGATGGTGAAGCACAATTTAATCTTGCCAGAATGTATAAAAATGGTGATGAAGTTGAGCAAGATATAATAAAAGCAATCGAATTATATGAACATTCTGCAGAAAACGGCTATGTTTTGTCTATGTGCGAGCTTGCACTCATATACGAAAGAGGTACAGGCGTCGAGCAGGATTACGAAAAAGCCTTTATTTGGTATAAAAAAGCAGCTGAGCTTGGATTTCCTTTTGCACAATACATGGTTGGTTTTATGTATTACTATGGCAATGGAGTCGAGCAAAATTATGGTGATGCACTAGAATGGCTATTACTTTCAGCCTATCAAGATTATGTTCACGCTCAATATCATATTGCGACAATGTATTACTATGGTATCGGGGTTGATGAAAACAATGAAAAAGCTATGCGTTGGTATCTAAAGGCGACCCTTCAAGATGAACCTTCAGCTATGTATATGGTTGCCTCCATGTACGAAAAAGGCGAAGGTGTTGAACAAAATTTCCACATAGCTTTAGACTTTTATCTAAAAGCAGCAGCGCTTGATAATCCTGATGCATATTATGCACTGTCTAAGTTATACGATAAGGGCGAACACATTCCGCAAGATTTAGAAAAATCATCATTCTACTTAAATAAAGCAGTTGAACAAGGGCAACATGAAGCATTATTTGATCTTGCTAAGCTCTACTATGATAATGAAGAAAATTCTGATTATAAAAAAGCTGCTGAATTATACGAACAATCGGCTGAAAAAGGAAATGCTGATGCTCAAACAGCTATTGGGCACATGTATTTTTACGGAGAGGGCATAGAGCAAAATTACGATAAAGCACTCGAATGGTTTGTTAAAGGATCTGATAATGATGAGGCTTATTCCCAACGCATGTTAGCTCATATGCACTATAATGGTATTGCGCTCACGCAAGATTATGAAACAGCGGCACTGTTTTATGAAATGGCAGCATATAATGGAGATTATGTTTCACAAGTCCATTTGGCTGATATGTATAGAGATGGCATAGGTGTTCAAGAAAATTATTTTCTTGCTAGACACTGGTATGAATCTGCCGCAAAGCATGGCGAAGCAATAGCTCTATACAATCTATATATGATACATTATTATGGCATCACCACACCAAAAGACATAGTAAAAGCTTGCGCATATTTGGTAGTTGCTGAAGAACTAGGAATGGAAGATATAGAAGAGGACAAAGATACACTTATCACAGAGATTACACAAGAACAGCTTGAAGAAGCAAAAATTGTGGCCACATTCATTTTAAAAGAAATTGGAATAGATGAATAGTTTAGAATAAATCACTAGCGTTCATTTTCTAGGAAGTAATTCTTCCACAAAATAAACATTGATTAAAAGCTTTATTTCAACTAAAATAATGATGGGCATAAAATTAAATTTTTTTTTACGTATGAAAATAAGCGCGATGTTAGAGAAATTTTTATCGCAAACTATTGAAATACATCACAACAAAACAAGCCTTTTGAATTGAAGCCCCTGAGTTGATTCTCGATAGGCATGTCAATTGATATTATTTGGTACATTTTGTAAAGGAATTAGAATGAAAGTTGTTGATTATAATGAATTTGTTGAATTATACAAAGCAACAAATCCTGCTGTAATGGCAAGTGTTAAAGCTTTTTATAACCACGAATTAGGTGTTATTTGCACAGATCCACGTGCATTATTTATTCCCTTAGATGATCACATGGTGCATAGGGGCGATGCTGTTTTTGAATCGCTTACTTGTCATAATGGTAGAATTTTCCATATAGATAAACATTTGAGCCGTTTAGAAAATTCTATGGCGGCTATAGGCCTGCAATCTCCTATTTCTTCTGATGAATTAAGAAAGATTGTGCATGAAGTTGCTTCGGTCGCTGGTTTTCAAAATGGGAATATACGTGTATTTGTTGGCCGTGGACGTGGTGGTTTTAGTGTAAACCCTTATGAATGCGAGAAATCTAGTTTATATATAGTTGCTATGCAGAGCGCCGAGAAGACTGTGGCAAATTTTGAAAAAGGTTTTAGTGCTTGTCGTTCTAATATTCCTGTAAAGCAAAGGTATCTTGCTAAGATTAAGTCAACAAATTACTTACCAAATGCTTTGATGGCAAAGGAAGCGCAAGATAATAATGTTGATTTAGTCTTTTCTTTTGATGACAAGGGGCATTTGGCTGAATCGTCTACAAGCAATGTTGCAATGTTTAAAGATAATACATTTTATTTTCCTAAATTCGACACTATACTTCTTGGCACAACAGTACTTTTAGCGATAAAGATGGCTGAAGAATTAGGCGAAGTGCGCTTAACAGATATTACCGATAATATGCTTTATGAAGCAGATGAAATCTTTGCGATTAGTAGTTCTTTTGCATGTATGGGCGTTGTTGAATACGACAAAAGACCCGTTGGTAATGGAAAAGTTGGGAAAATGGCTCATAAATTGAGAGAGAAATTGGTTGAAAGGTTGACGCAAGAAGGCATCACCTACTAAGGTGTGATTCTAAATGAATTCTTTTGTTTTTTGGTGGTAGCGCTAAAATTTTGTGTATAAGCGTAGATTTGTTTTGCAATAAAGTTTCATTTTTACCTGCATTAGGCGGCGTCAAAAGTTTTTTTCTTTCAGTCATTTATGTTTAGATAAACTCCTTCAAGAAAAAAACTTTGTTCCTTGCCAAAAAACAAAAGCTCTTCATTTAGAAACATATCTAGACTCATATTGTTAATTGAATTCTTTTGTTTTTTGGTGGTAGCGCCAAAATTTGTGTATAAGCGTAGATTTGTTTTGCAATAAAGTTTCATTTTTACATGCATTAGGCGGCGTCAAAAGTTTTTTTCTTTCAGTCATTTATGTTTAGATAAACTCCTTCAAGAAAAAAACTTTGTTCCTTGCCAAAATAACAAAAGCTCTTCATTTAGAAACATATCTAGGCTTGTAAATGAATTCTTTTGTTTTTTGGTGGTAGCGCCAAAATTTTGTGTATAAGCGTAGATTTGTTTTGCTATTAAACCTTTTTCACTGATAAAGCGGCATTAAAAGCCTTATATAAAAAATCATGGTCAGGAGCAGGAATATTCTTTAGGGGTATTTCTGCTCTTGCCATTTGGCGATGTCCACCAGCAGAACCGTATTGTCCTAATGCTTTTTGCGCTAATTCCCCTAAATCAATTTTTCCGCTTCCTCGAAAAACGCAAACTAAAGTGTCTTCATATTCAGCAGCGGCAACAACCCATTGTAAACCATGTACTTTTTGAAAGAAATCTGCAACTAATACTAAAATATCTGCACTTTCAATTTTATCAAGATAGGTGATATAGCCTTTTTTGCAAGGTTTTAAATTTTCAATAGCTAGAGCGAAAAATGGCAGCCATTCGATAAAGTATTCACTTCTAATAATGTGTAATAATTGATTATGATCAGCAAAACGGCTTAGATAATGGTAGGCTCGTAAATCTAATTCTGTTGTTCTACGCCCAAAAGAGCCTGTGTCTACTCGAATGCCATACTGTAGGGCTGTAGCAAGATTTTTCCCTATTTTTGTTTTTGCATTATACAATAATTCGACAAGCAAAGAAGCGCAAGCCGACATGTGAGGATAAATGTAGGAAAGAGTCTTTTCATTCGTGCTTATTGACTGCTCTGTGATTGGGTGGTGATCAATAATAAGATCAAAATCAATTTCCATGAACGCAGGGCTGTGATGCGGCTGTGAGTCGACAATGGCAAAACGATCGTATTGATCTTTGAGCTTTGGATCCCAAAAAAACATAGGAACACGCAAAGAGCGTATCATTGTTAGATTATCAGGGCGAGTAATCTTATTTATATGCGCTATTTCAGTGCTTTTTACTCTTTTCCCAAAAAAAGTTTTGAGTGCAAGGGCGCAAGCAATAGCATCGGGGTCAGCATTTATTAAAATAAGCCACTTTTCTTGTGGATCAAGCTTTGAATAAATCGCATCAACAAGGTGGGATAATTTATGAAAATAAGCCATGCGTCCCCCGATATTTGCCTTATTCTCTAAGGCGATTAGAGTTTATACTTATATTTGTAGCGCAGCTATATCAATAAGGCGGCTTTGGGCTTGTTGTAAGCCGTTTAGGAGGTTTAATCTATTTAATCTCACTTTTTCATCTTCCGCCATTACCATAGTAGAATTGAAGAAAGCGTCAATCGCTGGCGCAAGCTCGATTAATAATGCGTAACATTTTGCGAAATCACTTGTACTAAAGGCACTTGCAAAATCATTCTTGAAAGTACTGAGTTTTGCAAAGAGCGCTTTTTCATCATCATTTTCAAAGAGATTTGCATCAATTGCATCGCTGAGAGTATAACTTTCTGCTTGCTTTCTTATAATATTTGCTACACGCTTGTAACTTTGAACAATTGATATATAATCTGTATGTTTAGCAAAAGATTCAAGAGCAAGCAAGTTAGCCATTAATGAAGACATGCTAAGGCTTGTGCTTTCTTTTGTGTGTAAAATTGCATCAACAAAGAAAGTATCATGCCCCTCATTTAATAGAAGATTTTTCACTCTAGCAAAATAGAAATCTTTTAATTTTTCAAGACAATTTTCTTTATCCAATTTCCATGCAATAGAACTTGAATAGTGTGAATAAGCAAGAGCAAAGATTTCAGTTACTTCAATGTTCCACTCTTTATCACGCAAAATACGGGCAAGTCCAAGTGCGCAACGGCGAAGAGCGTAAGGGTCAGCCGCACCAGTAGGAATATTGTTCAAGCCAAATAAACCGACAAGAGTATCTACTTTATCGCATAGAGAAAGTAAAGCAGCATAATCATTTGTAGGTACAGGAGTTTCAGGGCCAGCAGGCAAATAATGTTCACGAATGGCATCGCCAAGTGCTTCTTTGCCTATTACTTTTGCATAAATGCCACCCATAATACCTTGTAAAGTATCAAATTCATTTACCATCGAACTTACTAAGTCAACTTTAGCATATTGGCCAGCTTCAACAGCAAGATTAATATCTAAATTTAATTTAGCCGCTAAATCACCCATAAGTTTTGACATTCTTTCTGATTTATCGCCAATTGATCCTAAAGGGCCAAGGAAAATAACTTTATTCAATTTTTCACGCCATAAGTTAAAGCCCTCTGCTTCTAAAAGCGCATTATCAGTTTTCCAAAAGAAGCGAGCATCTTCAAGTCTTGCTCTTAATACACGCTCCCAGCCTTGTTTTACTAAACTGATGTCTTTTGGCTCAAGATTTAAAATAGTAAGGAAGTGTGGCATAAGATTGCCATTTGCGTCTTCAATACCGAAAGATTTTTGATGTGATTCCATACTTGTGAGTAAAGCTTCACGTGGTACTTCAAGGAAAGAGGGGTCAAAATCGCCAATGATAGGAAGTGGGAATTCCACAAGCCCTTTAACTTCATCTAATAAAGAATCTTTCCAAAGTACTTTGCCATTAATTTTTTCAGCGGCGGCATTGCCTAAATTGATAATAGTATTTTTTCTGTCTTCGGCATCTAATACTATAGATTCATCTTTAAGCGCTTGAAAATATTCAGCAGTTGAAGCAATGCTTCTTGCTTTTTGACCATGAATTCTATGCCCGTCGATTTGATTTGAGCTATCTAAAGCATCTATTTTGAAATTTACTACTGTAGAATCTAAAAGAGCTAAAATCCAGTGGATCGGTCTTGCATAAGTCAAGCGAGAAGAGCCCCAACGCATTTTCTTTGGAAAAGGTAAAGACAGTATGATTTTAGGGCAAATATTTTCTAGAACTTCTTTTGCACTCAAACCGCCAACCATTTTCTTTATCGCAATATACACACCTTTTTCGGTTTCTAATAAGAAAATATCTTCTTCTTTTGCATTGTGCCCACGTAAAAAGCCTTGAGCTGCTTTAGACAATGCACCGTCTTCTTGATAGGCGATTTTTTGCGCAGGGCCAGAAAAAGTTTCTTCTTTAACATCTTGTTTTTCTGCAAGATTTTGAATGTGTAATACGGCTCTTCGTGGTGTAGCATAGGATTTGATTGCTTCAAAGGCCAAATTTGCTTCACTAAGAGCTTCGGAAAATTGGCGAATAAGTTCTTTTTGTGTATTTTCTAAGAAACGAGCAGGGATTTCTTCAGTACCAATTTCTAAAATAAAGTCAGACATAATAGATTTCCTTAAAAATTATTTGTGCTTCTTGCTTGTGCGATTTTTTCTATAATTCTTTTATTTGTTAAGCTCTCAAGTTAGAGTGGTATGCGTTTGAAATAAATGAGCTTTTTGTAAAAGTTGAAAAATAATACTATGCACTAGCTTCTTGTTTTTCTACATAGATTTTTGAAATTTGTGCTGCCATTGCTCGCACTCTACCGATGTAGCCAGCTCTTTCAGTAATAGAAATTGCGCCACGTGCGTCTAATAGATTAAAGGTATGCGAAGATTTTAATAAATAATCATAGGCGGGCATAACAAGTTTTTTATCTATAAGCGACTGACATTCTTTTTCAAAATCATTGAAATGTGTCAAAAGCATTTGCGCATCACTTTCTTCAAAATTATATTGAGATTGCTCTTGCTCGTTTTGTAAATAAATTTCACCATAGGTGGTGTGTTCATTCCATTTAATATCATAAACAGATTCAACACCTTGTAAGTACATCACAAGTCTTTCAAGACCATAGGTAAGTTCTACGCTGATAGGATCTAATTCTATGCCGCCGATTTGTTGAAAATAGGTAAATTGTGTTACTTCCATGCCATTGAGCCAGACTTCCCAACCAAGTCCCCAAGCGCCAAGTGTAGGCGATTCCCAATCGTCTTCAACAAAGCGAATATCGTGCTCCGCAGGATTTAATCCAAGAGCTTTTAAGCTGTCAAGATACATATCTTGCACTTCAAGAGGTGATGGCTTCATAATGACTTGAAATTGGAAATAGTGCTGTAATCTATTAGGATTTTCGCCATATCTGCCGTCAGTTGGGCGTCGTGATGGCTCTACATAAGCGGCCATCCAAGGCTTATTTCCTAAAACACGCAAAAAGGTTGCGTGGTTAAAAGTGCCTGCACCACATTCTAAGTCGATTGGCTGCACAATAACACAGCCTTGCTTTGCCCAATAGGCTTGAAGAGTAAGTATAACATCTTGAAAGTACATAATTTTCTCGTGTCGTTTGATTATAAAAAATGAGCGTGCTTAAGAATTTATAAGCACGCCCTCAAAATTAATTTGAATATTTGCTGTTGTAGTCAGCTTCGCTCATAAGGCCGCTTGGTTCTGCGCTAATACGCACTTTAATGAGCCAACCATCTTGGTATGGTGAAGAATTCACTAATTCAGGATTAGCTTCTAAAGCTGTATTGATTTCAATAACTTCGCCAGCTACTGGGCTGTAAATGTCAGAAGCCGCTTTTACTGATTCAATAGAAGCAAATTCTTTACCAGGAGCAACTTGAGCGCCAACTCTTGGAAGTTCTACATAAGTGATATCGCCTAATTCTGATTGAGCATAATTGCTGATGCCGATGATTGCAGTATCAGCGCTAATAAGAATCCATTCATGGCTTTCTGTAAATTGTTTATGGTTCATGATAATCTCCAATAATTTATTTTTATTTGATTTATTAAAATTTAATGCGAGCTGTGCCGTCTTTATAGAAAGGCACGCTTACAACTTGAGCAACAATATTTGTTCTTGCCGCTTTCATTAAGTAGCTTGTGTTTTGAGCGTGTTTTGCTTCAACATAGGCAAAGGCAATGCTTGCGTCAATGCTAGGAGCGTAAGAGCCTGAAACAACACGTCCGACAATAGTATCAGGATTGTCGACTAATGCAACTAAGTCGCCATTTCTTGCCGCTCTTTTTCCCTCAGCTTGTAAAGGAAGAAGAACTTCATTCGGAGCTTTTTTAGCATTCTCTTTACCGACAAAATCGGCTTCAGAAGTAAGCATAGCGCCTAAACCTGCTTCTGTAGGGGTGTGGTTTAGGTCTAATTCATGCCCATAAAGAGCAAGACCTGCTTCAAGTCTTAGTGTATCTCTTGCACCAAGGCCAGCTGGTTCAACATCTTCATGCGCTACCAATTTTTGCCATAGTTCAGGCACAAAAACCTGTGGCACGTAAAGTTCATAGCCTAATTCACCAGTATAACCAGTGCGACTAACAATAATGTCGACACCTTTAAAGGGAACTGACATAAATGAGAAATAACCTAAGCCAGAAAAATCAGCTTCTAAAACACTTTCAAGCACTTGGCGAGAAAGTGGCCCTTGTAGGTCGATTTTCCCTGAAAATTCAGAAATATTTTCAATGCGAGCAGGCTGTATTCTTTCTTTAATGATATTAAAATCACTTGCCGCACAAGAAGCATTTACTACAAGAAAGTAATGCTCTTCGCCAAGGCGATAAACGATTAAATCGTCGTATACAGTGCCTTCTTCGGATAGTAAAAAGCCATAACGACATTTACCCACTTTAAGAGTGGCTAAATTGTGACTAAGAGCTTTTGATAGGCCTTTAGTTGCGTCTACGCCGTCAACAATAAATTGCCCCATGTGACAAATGTCAAACAAAGAGGCCTTTGTTCTTGTGTGCGCATGTTCGGCTAAAATTCCTTTATATTGTATAGGCATATCATAGCCAGCAAATTCGCCCATCTTTGCATTTTGTGCAAGATGCCATGAATGTAGAACTGTTTGTTGTAATGACATAAAAACCTGCTTTTATTTTTGGTTCAAAAGCCCAATTAGGAAAAATTCTCCTAAAAGGGCAATTGAAAATTTTGAGTGTGTAGAATGATTATTCTTTACCAAACCATTTTTGGCGAATTTTTTCTTCTGTACCGTTTGCACGAATAGTTTTAAGAGCCGCATTGAATTCATCAACTAATTTTTGATTAGATTTAAGGAATACAAAACCGAAATCTTCTGTGCCATCAGCTAAGAAAGCAACTTTCATATATTCATCAAAGCCCTCTTTACGGTTAGCATAGTAACGACCAACAGGATCATCACACATAGCTGCATCTAAACGGCCGTTTTTCAAATCTTCAAACACTAAACCGATGTCATCATAGGTTTTAATGTTCATTTTTACACCAGATTCTTGAAGCGGAATAAGAGCTGTAGTACCAATTTGGATACCAACATTTTTTCCTTTCAAATCTGACATTTTAGAAATTTTTGATTTTTCAGGAACAATAAGTGATTGACTCACTTTGTAGTAAGGATCTGAAAAAGCATATTTTTTCTTACGAGCGTCAGTAATGGTAACACCAGAAGCTAAAAGATCACTTTGTTTTGATTCTAGGTTCGCAAAAATACCGTCCCAAGCAACAGAAATAAATTCTACTTCTCTGCCTAGCACTTCGCCTATAGCGTTAACAATATCAACATCATAGCCAACGATGTTTTTATTTAAGTCAACCATTTCCATAGGTGGCCAAGTTGGGTTAGTAGCCGCAACAATTTTGTCGGCGGCAAAGGCAGGGGCTGTTAAAAAAGTACACATGCAAAGTGCTGCAATCAGCTTATTCATTAGGCAATACTCCTCAAAAAAAAATCTCAGCAGGCATTTTTGACTGCTGTTCATTCACTATAGCATAAGTTATGCCCAAATAACAAGTATATAAAAGGGCAAAAAACAATAAATTTAAAGGTATAGGAAATTTATCTAACATCTTTATATATAATGGTTAAACTATACTTATCATTCAAGCAGATTTGCTATACAAAAGAAAAAAGTGAAATTGAAATAATCGTGCTTGAAAAAAATCGCATATAGGGCTAATATCCTTTGTCAAAGCATACATATAAAATTTGCGACAAAGGAAGATGAAAATGATAAAAAAAATTATTGCCCTAGCTTTGTTATTATGCACAATTAGTGCTGTCGGTGCGCATATTGTAACTACCGATAACTGTGCAATTACCGTAAAAGACATTCGTACTGAAACCCCAACAGGTAGAACCCTTTCATTTCTCCTTTTCATTCCACCAAATGCAACAGTTGATAGCCCTGCACCAGCAATTGTCACAAGTCATGGCTGGTATAATAACCGTGAAATGCAAGATCTAAACTATGTGGAGCTTGCTCGCCGTGGTTATGTTGTCGCTTCAATTGATATGTATGGACACGGTAATTCTGACCCGCTTCCTGCAAATGAAACAACAGTTCAAGGCACAGGTATGTATGATGCTGTTGAAATTCTTGCATCTTTACCCTATGTCGACAAAAACCAAATAGGCGTTACTGGCCATTCGAATGGCGCAAGAGCGGCGAATTTTTCTATAAATATTGATAATACAAAAGAAAAGCCTTTGATTAAATCAGTGTTGCTGGTCGGCAATGATGCCATATATAAAGTTGCAGGCACTGAATTTGCAAATATTTATGGCACACGTGATGTGGGTATTGTTGCAGGTCAATATGATGAATTTTTCTTCCGCACATACTTTCCTGATGGCACTATTACTGCTCCTCGTGATTTTATACACCAAGATACAGCGCAATCTTTTTTGCATTTTGGTAAAGATCCAAGCAATGGCGATTTAGAAAAAAGAGAAAGCTATACTATATATAAAGAAAATATTGTATTAAAAACGACTGAAGAATTAGAAAATCCTGTTGCTGTTGGTGCGCTTCCTCAAGATGATGATATTGTTGTTGAATCAGAAGTTATCCTTTTTGACGAAGAGGGTTTTGTTGAAGAAGTGCTTAGTGAAGAAAATGCTGCTGGAGTTGAAAATCAAAGTGGCATAGCAACAGAAGCAGAAATGACAACAGAGTCTACACTAACTTTGAATGAAAATGTGGAAAACGTTGAAAGTATAAGAGTAATTTATAATCCGAATCAAATTCACCCTTGGAATCATTTTTCTAAAATAGCGACAGAATCCACAATTGACTTCTTCCAAGCAAGTATGCCAGCTCCAACTCCAATGGAAGCAAGCAATCAAGTTTGGACAATCAAAGCAGCATTTAATGCTCTTGGTCTTGTGGGTTTTGCCTTATTTGTGGTTGCTTTCACAAAATATATGTTACGTACAAATTTCTTTTCATCTCTCTTGGTCACTGAACCAGTAACAGCCTTACCAAGACCAAATGCAAAGGGCGCAATATGGCTAATTGTTTCGCTTTTACTTTGCATTATTTTCTCCGCTCTTTCCTATATGTATCTTTTTGTACCTCTAGCGATGGCGGCAGGAAAGATGACTCAAGGCAATGGCGGCGGTGCATTTGGTTTTCTCATGCACCAAGCTGGCCCACTCTTTATTGGTCTATGGTCAGTGATAAATGCTTTATTTATTTTACTTATGCTCTTTATAGGCTCAAAGATTAAAGGACAAAATCCATTAAGCTTAAAAGAACGTGGCGCAAGTATTAATGCTTCTGCTCTTGCAAAGACAGTACTCCTTTCTGTAGTAGTAGTCTTCTTTGCATATATGCTTGTATTTGTAGCGGATTTCTTCTTCAAGGCCGACTTTAGACTTTGGGTATTGCCACTTAAAGCTTTTACAGTTGATAAACTTTACTATGTAGCACTTTATTTGCCATTCTTCCTTATCTTCTATGTGGTGAACTCAATTGCAATAAACTGCTTTAATTATGTAAAGGGCTTACCAGGTTTCATAAATGTCATACTTTTAGCTATAGTCAATGGTGCTTCTTCTGCTATCTTGCTCTTCTTCCAATATTCAAAATTCTTTGCTGACGGTAGAGCTCCTTTAGAAGTTATGTTTGGCTCAGTGTTCTTTAATATTATTGGGATTTGGCTCTATACAATAGTGATATTCTTACCACTTTTTGTATTCTTTAGCCGTTCTATTTTCAAAGACACAAAAAATCCATATATTGCGGCTATTATCTATGCCCTTATTGTTACAATCGTTTCAACCACGAACACATTAACGGAGATTCCATTTTAATGCATACTATATATATAGATTATCCTGATAAAAGTAAGCAAATTTGCTTGGGGAATGATCTTCCCCTTGCGCTTATTGCTGGCCCTTGCGCTATGGAAAGCAGGGAGCATACTTTAATGTGCGCAAAGCAATTAAAAGAAATATTTGAACAAGCGGACATTCCATTTATTTTCAAGGCGAGTTTTGATAAAGCAAATCGCACTTCTTTAGAGGGCTATAGAGGTGTGGGACTAGAAAAAGGACTCGAAGTTTTGCAAGAAGTACGTGAAACTTATAATCTTCCTGTCTTAACTGATGTTCATACAGTTGAACAAGTTGAACCTGTTGCGAAAATTGTCGACATGTTACAAACACCCGCTTTTTTGTGTCGACAAACCGATTTCATACAAGCTGTCGCAAGCAGTAATAAGCCTGTAAATATTAAAAAAGGACAATTCTTAGCTCCTAATGATATGCTACAAGTGGCAAAAAAAGCTTTTGCTACGGGAAATAAAGATATTGCCCTTTGTGAGCGTGGCACAAGTTTTGGCTATCATAATCTTGTGGTCGACTATCGAGGTTTTTCAATTATGGCTCAATCTGGCCAGCCTGTAATTTTTGATGCGACACATTCGGTGCAATTGCCGTCAGCAAGTGGTGGTGCGTCATCTGGACAGCGTGAATTTGTTCCGCCTCTTGCTCGTGGCGCTGTTGCTTCGGGTATTGCTGGAGTATTTTTGGAAACGCACCCTGAGCCTGATAAAGCTCCTTGCGATGGGCCAAATATGATAGCATTTGAAAATTTATTACCACTATTACAGCAATTAAAAGCTATTGATAAAGTGGTTAAAGGGTATTAATTATGTCTGTGATTGCAGCTGCAAAAAGAGTTTTAGCTAATGAAGCTAATGCCTTAGAAGTAATGGCACAAAATCTTGATAAAGAATTTGGTCAAGTCTTTGAAAGCGTCGTATCAGCGATTTTAGAAAATAAAGGCAGAATTGTGCTTACTGGTATGGGAAAAAGTGGGCATATAGCAAAGAAAATAGCCGCAACTTTGGCTTCAACTGGCACTCCCTCATTCTTTATTCACCCCGCAGAAGCGAGTCATGGTGATATGGGAATGATAACGCATGAAGATATTGTTATCGCTCTTTCTAAGTCGGGTTCTACAATAGAACTTGAAGCTATTCTCAATTATTGCGCAAGATATGGGCTAAAAGTAATTGCAATTACAGAAAAAGCAAATTCTATGCTTGCTAAATTTTCTACCTATACATTACTCCTGCCAGATTTAGCCGAAGCCTGCCCCCTTGGTGCAGCCCCCACCACCTCAACAACGCTTATGCTCGCTCTTGGTGACGCATTAGCGCTAACCTTGCTTGAGCAAAGGGGCTTTACGACTGAAAAATTTAATGTCTACCACCCTGGCGGTCATTTAGGAAAAAAACTTATGCTTGTGCGTGATATTATGCATAAAAATGAATATGTCCCACTTGCGCCACCACATACCAAAATGGCAGATGCGATTTTACTTATGACACGCTATTCTTTTGGTTGCCTTGGTGTTGTTGAAAATAATCAACTTGTTGGAATTATAACTGACGGCGATTTGCGTAGAAACTTAAGCACAGCAAATTTTTTAGAAAAAGAAATTCAAGATGTTATGGGGAATAAACCTGTAACTATACCTAGTGATACAGCTGTTGCTGCTGCTTTGCAAATTATGAATGCTAAGGGAATTACAGCATTGTTTATTGTCGACAATGAAGAACCAATAGGAATTGTCCATATCCATGATTGCTTAAAGAGTGGCATTCAATGATACATCTGCACTGTAAAATAGGTAGTAATCAAACATTTTATCAAAGGTAATAGTATTGTAGAAAAAATCAATTGTGCAGAGGGCTTACAATAGTTGAGAGTTTCTAAAAATTCGAACAGTTTTATAAAAAATTCTCATAAAATTCAGTCTAAACATTCTTGGTAAAAAATGATAAAAGCCCTTATACAATATTCTGTAATTATGGAATAATTGTAAATAAGGGCTTTTTATATATTGTGAAAGTTTCACTCTTCATTCAAATAACAAGAGAACTATAAAAAAAATGCAAAAAAAAAGAGGATTGCTCCTCTTTTATTTTTACCTTGAAATCAAAATTACTTAGCGTAGCGATTTTTTGGTTTAATTCTAGCGGCTTTACCTTTGAGTTTACGTAGGTAGTAAAGACGTGAACGACGTACATCACCTTCTGTTACCATTTCGATGCGATCGATAAATGGTGAGTGAAGAGGGATAATACGTTCAACGCCAGTGCCGTCTGAAATTTTGCGTACTGTAAAAGTTGCGCCAGTTGTTCCACGGTTGATACGAATAACGTTACCTTGGAAAACCTGCACACGTTCTTTTTCACCTTCGATAATACGATAGTGAACTTTGATGTTATCGCCTGCTTTGAAAGGGATAAGATCTAAACGCATGTGATCTTGTTCAATACTTTTAAGAATATCCATTTTGGACTCCATTAATGAAATGCCTTATTTTTTATAAGACACGAGCGAGATTGCTCTTGTTTTATGCAGTGCCCCACAAATAATAAGCAGGGGTACAAGGTTTGGACCTTAGTTTCTTGGATTTTTGCTAAGATATTTTTTCAAATATATTAGCCAAGTTCTCCAATAATTCTGTCTAGGCAAAGTGCGGCGGCTGCACGCACGGAGAGGTGATTATATTTTGCTAATCCTCGTAATGGGGGCAAAATTGCATCACATTGCCGTAGCAGGTCTTCATCTATGCCATGACTTGTACCAAAAAGCAAGAGAATTTGTTGTGATTTAAGAATTTTTTTTACTTCCTGCCACATAATTTGTTTAACAACAGCATTTCCTTTTTTATCTTTAGGAATTTGCGCAGAAGTGCCAATAAGTAATGGTTTTTGTCCTGTAGATTGTTCAATCTTATCAATAGCTTCTTGCCATGAATAAGAATGATGTACTTGAGAAAGAGCGTCTTGCCTATCAATATTGGAGCGAGAACCACGCCCGATAGTCCAATAATTTACTAAAGATTGAACAAGTTTTGCTTGATCTTCTAAAGGCGTAACTATGTGTAAAGAATTTACATTATAGGTGCGAGCCGATCTAGCAATGTCGTGAATGTCTAAATTTGTAACTGAAGATGTTCCTATCTCATGGAAAACTCTTTTGTCTTTGCTGTTTTCTTTTTCAGCACTTTGTTTTTTTATGATAACAGGGTGGTGGAGGAGTGCTAAATTTAGATTGCGTCCAATTTCTTCTTGCGCAAGAGATTTTAGAAATTTTCTATCTTTTGGAGTAAGGGGCGAATTTTCAATAATATCTGGGCGAGTATAAAAAGTTTTTTCTAGTGAATTGTGATGTCTAAATTCTTCAATGTGGGCATGGTTTCCAGAAAGCAAAACTTGAGGGACTTCAAGGTTTTGATAGAGTGGCGGTTTTGTATAATGATTATGCTCTAATAAGCCATCATTATTGAAACTTTCATGCTCAAAGGAAGCTTGCTTACTCATAAAATTTGGCAATAATCTAGCTGTTGCTTCAATAAGACAAAGAGCGGCAGATTCGCCACCATTGATGACAAAATCGCCAAGAGAAATTTTTTCAATAGGGTAGAGGTCAAAAATTCTTGCGTCAAAGCCTTCGTATCTACCGCATAAAAGAATGATTTGTTCAGAATTTTCAGCAAGTTCTTTAGCTTTAGCTTGCGTAAAAGGAATACCATCGGGTGAAAGAGCAATATAGCGAATATTTTTATTCAATTTGTTTTCTGAATAAATTGCATCGTTTACATTGTTGCTAGGCTCAATTTTATCATTTTTTGCAATTTTTTCATTATCAGCAAAATTTTCTATTTGTTCAATCTCTTTATTATTTTTTATCTTTTCAATACTTTCTATGCAATCGACTAATTGTGGCAATGCCATTAGCATTCCAGCGCCGCCACCATAGGGAGTATCGTCAACGCTTTTGTGAAAATCTTTGGAAAAATCTCTAGGGTCGTGAAAAGAAAAAGAGATAAGCCCTTTTTCAATAGCCTTAGCTAAAAGGCTATTTTGTAAAGGGCTTGTAAAAAAGTCGCTAAATAGGGTGACGATTGAATATTTCAAGATAAACCTATTTTATAAAGCACTTAATAATGTGTCTTTGATAGAATCAATAGAGCCTGTGCCGTCTAATTCAATATATTTAGTATTGCTTTTTGCAGCTAAGTCTTTGAAATAATAGGCAGCAGCAAGTGTGCCGTCTTCTGTGTTATAATAAATATCGTGTCTTTTATTGATTGCATTTTCGTCTTGATCGTCAGCACGAGCAGAAAGTTCACCGCCACATACACGGCATTCGTCGCCATTTGGCTTAATTGCATCAATAAAAATATTATTTGGGTGATTATTATTGTTTTTGCATAATCTTCTACCCATAATACGGTTTTTCGCAATTTCTCTTGGTAGCAAAATTTCAACAACGAAATCAAGAGGCATATTCGCTTCTTTTAAAGCCTCATCAAGTTTGCGAGCTTGCTCCATATTACGTGGGAAGCCGTCTAGCAACCAGCCCTCAGAGCCTGTATCTTTCAAAATATCTAAAATCATTGGAATAGTGATTTCATCAGGCACTAATTCGCCTTTATCCATATATTCTTTAGCTTTCAAGCCTAAAGGAGTTTGCCCACCTACGTGCTTACGAAATACTGCGCCAGATTCAATGTGCGCAGTGCCGAATTTATCCATTAAAAGAGCACCTTGTGTGCCTTTACCACTACCGTTAGGGCCAAAAATAAGAATATTCATAGCTCAATCTCCTTTATAATATACATAGACGATATAGGTCAAAATTTGTTGTCGAATGAGTATAGATGAGAAATGTATAAAATGCAAGTCGATATGGTTCTGCTATCCTTTGGAAATGCTAACTATTTAAGCTAGGTAAGAAATTTTCTTATTAAATTTACTATTTGCAAAATGAAAAAGCAAAATTTCTTGTAAAGCTAAATTTTTGTAATATTTACGATTGCAAAGCAATGAAAAATAGAGTAAAGTTTTTTTGTAACAATCTTTAGACATTTTCTAAAACAAAGGAAAAAATATGGCTTCAAATGATTCAAATAATAATTTACCTCGTAATTTCGTATACATATTAATGCTTATGAGTTTTGCTATTGGGTTTTTACTTGCAACTTTAATTGCTTCAAATAACACACAAAGTCAAATTGTGAAACAGCCTATCGGTTCAAATGTTTCTCAAGGAATGAATGTAAATGCTGATCTTAATTCGCATATTGCAGAATTAGAATTGAAAGTTGCACAAAATCCTGATAATGCAACCGATTGGGAACATCTAGGCAATCTTTATTTTGATACACAACAATTTCAAAAATCAGTTGATGCCTACACAAAATCTTTAGCAATTGCACCGAATAACACAAATGTAATGACTGATATGGGTACTATGTATCGTGCGCTTGGGCAGTTTGAAACAGCTTTGTCGACATATGACAAAGTGCTTGCGATTAATCCAAATCATCAAAATGCTCGTTTGAATCGTGGTGTCGTTCTTATCTTTGATTTGAATAGAAAGCAAGAGGGAATAAATACTTGGAAGATTTTAGTCCAAAAATTCCCAACAATTACAACACCTGATGGACGTTTGCTTTCTGACTATATTAAAGAATTAGAACAAAATTAGCATTTTAAACAAAGTTTAAATTACAAATGTATTTTGAATTGATTAATATAGTTAATTTTCAACATAAAATTATAAGTTTAAACTAAGATTAACAAATCGGAACAAAATTAGAAATATATTAATTTAGGTGAGAAGCACATGCACGCTATACGAATTTTTATTCTTGCGCTTATGGTATCATTTTCCTTTTCTTCTGCCTTTGCCGAAGAAGTAACTCCGCCACAAGAGCCACTTGCAACTGAGGCCTTGAACAATGCGCTTATTGAAGCGCCAAAGAGTGATGGCGAAAGTGATAGTGATAATGATGAGAGCGCCTTGGGTGCAAATGAGAGTAGTTCTGCCATATCAGAAGTGAAAGAAGAAATTCTTGCAGAGCTTGCCTCGCCTTTTTTATTAGATATTAAATCAGATGCAACAACAACATTGCAAAGAAATGTGTGGCAAAGTATTGTGCCAAATCTTGGCTATTATGTTGATGAAGATGGCGATTATTCTATCAGTCAAATTTCTCAATCAGGCATAAGTCAATTCAATAAATATTCGACTTTTGCTTTTGGCGAAACTCAAGGAACAAGTATACTCTATCTTGAAGTTCCTTACTTTGAATTAAAAGAAAATGAGCATGTTTATATTGAACTTGGCGACAGAATTCAGGGTAAGAGTCAAGTTTGGTTTAAGCCGACAGGTGGCAGTCTATTGTCTATTCCTGCTTTACCGCAAAGCTCTAACGGTAATGGATATATTGTAAGAGATTTAGCAAAGGGCGGAGAATTATATATAGCCATTGAAGGCGTGCCTAGTCTATGGTTTAATCCAGCTATGAAGGTTGTTGCTTCTACAAGCGATATTCCTACAAATGGAATACATGATAGTGGGGCGTATAAACTCTACTTACTCATTGCGCTCGCTGTTCTTTCACTGCTTACATTCCTTCGCTTTCTCACTGAAAAAGGCGAATGGCGATTCTGGGCGAGTATTTTTGGTGTAACTGCATTATTGCTTTACTATTCAGGGCTACCAGCTACTCCAAAGGGCGAAGTCATAAATTCTGACTTAATCCCATTATTTGCTCTTGCGGCTATGCTTTTCTCTATCATTACTCTTGGTAGGCAAATCATGTCTTTAGCTAATAATGCTAAGGGATTAAACACGATATTTCTCATTTTAAGTGTTGTTGGTGTTGTTCTTGGACTCGCTCCTTTTTCTTCATCATTTGTATGGTTGATACGTTTTTCTGATATATGGCAAGTGCTTGTTATTATAATTCTTATTCCAACTTTCTTCTTGCTTGTTCAAAATGTGCGTGGAAGTTTAAGTTATTTTATCACGCTATTATCATTAATTGTTGGTGTTGCTATAGGAATATATGGCATTGATATGGGACTAAATTCGGCGCTATACTCTCTTGCTCCATTAGCAGGCGTTGTGCTAGCCCTCTTTATTCTTCTAATCACTCCATCTTTTGCCGAGCAAAAGGACGCAAGCAAGCGAGTGTCAGATTCTTATTCGCCAGATATGGATTATAAAGCCAGCGATAAAGATGAAGAAAGAAATCTTGCTATGGGATCAGATTCAAAGCAAAATTCGCAAGCATTACGTAGTGAAAAGGTAAAAAATCATATTATTTCAAATCATAAAGAAGTAGAAGAAAGTGCACAAGTATATTATGATGACACTTCAAGTTTTGAAAATGCGCAAACTTTTTCTCGCATAGAGCAAGCATTTAGAGTGCCTCTTGATTCATTCATGCGTGAACTTTGCTTTCTTGAACAGCAAATTGATTTTGTGCAAGGGATAGAAAACCAAAACTACAAAGAAAAAGCGCTTGTGCATACGCAAACTTTATTGAGTGTTGGTAAGGACATAAATACTCTTGCTAATTCTTTACCAAAAATGCTTCTACGCAAACCAGCAAGCAATACTTCAAAAATTCCTTTCAATCTTCAAGATGTATTAAGGCAAGTATATGAAAAAGTACGCTATGAAGCGGCATCTTCTCAGATTGCTCTTTCATGGTTTCGCTCTCCACATCTAGGTTTGTGGTATGTAGGCGACAAAAATGCACTCGCAACTTTACTTTATCAGCTCTTATCAGATTCCATTCGTGCCACTAAGCAAGGAATAGTGTATATTCGTGTAGAAAGAGATGAAACAAGTAATGATTATGGAAGGTTACTATTCACAATTGGTGATTCTGGGCATGGAAATCCACCTGAAAGAAGAGCGGCATCGCTTTTATCGAAAGTTTGGGAACTCTCTTCGGCTCACGACGGCGCTTTTAAAGTTCTTAGTAATGAAGATGGTACAGAATATAATTTTGTGCTTGCATTCAAGGCGCTTGAAGATGATGGCGTAACAGAAAAGCCAATCCCAAGTTTGAGTTGTGCTGAAAATCCAATTCATAATCCAAAATTATTGCTCATTTCTGCACCAGAAGCATTTGAAAGGCACATGCTATCATTCAGGCTCGAACGTATGGATTTTCATGTGCTTGAAAGTATGGATTTAGAAGAGTGCTTAAAGCAATATCAAAGTACCCCTGCCGCAGTCACTGTTCTTGGCGCAGATTATTCACTAGAGGACATCGGGGAATTTGTACTTGCCTTGCGTGAGTTTGAAAATAGTCATTCGCTCAAAGCAACGCATATCATTGCACTTTATGCAAATCAATCGCAAGAAAATGAACTACTTGAAGCAGGTTGCAATTTCACATTAGAAAGTAATGCAAGACGCATTACTTTTAGGAATCTCGTCGATAGGCTTGTAAATGACGAAACCGAATTTGACCCACAAGAACTTGAATCTCTAGAAGAAGATGACAGCGAAAATCAAAAGCAAGAAATTGTAAGCAAACCTCCACAAAGAGAAATTCTTACTTCTCTATCATTTAATATAGATGATTCTTCTAGTGCTCCTAAGAGCAAGTCTTCTAGCAAAAAGCAAAAAGAAGAAACTCCAAATCTTAAATTTGCTCTAAGTTTACACGCCGACGAAGACGACAGCGAAGAAACAGAAGAAATTGTCATAAAAGTAAATGAAGACGCAAGAGAAGTAGAGCCATTTTACATTGAGCATGACAAAGAAGTAGATTTGCCAAGTTTTATTCCGAAAAACAAGGAAGAAGAGTAGGAAAACTGTTTCTTTGTTGAGTAGTGCTGTTGAATTTATGAAGTATTTAGATATTTAAGTTTAATGTATATATATAGTTAAGTTTAATAGATTTATTCTAATTTAGTATTTTTTATTTGCCTCCGGCGGAAACCCATATGAAAAATTTGCGATTTAGAAAATCTACGTGGAAGCACTAGATTTTCTAAATCGCAAATTTTT
>CAYJDN010000003.1:0-26465 GCA_964368925.1 uncultured Desulfovibrionaceae bacterium
CCTCTTCCATTCTATCAATTACAGTTAACACGCTCACATGCTCGGCATACATTTCTTGAGAGAAATATTCATAACCTGTACCAATAGTTGACTTAGCCTTTATCCTTGCTTTGTGAGCAAAATCTATAATCGTTTCAAATTCTTCATCATTTTTTTGTACTTCATAAATCCCAACAGAAATATCAAGTGCATAATTTTTGCCATGAAATTCTGCTAATGTAGGCGCAATGATATTTTCTATAGCATCTTGAATTTTAATACCTATGTTTTTCTTTTTGAAAATTACAAAAATTTCAGCCCCTTCTCGTGAAAGAAAAACATCTTTGCCATTATAGGCTTTTTTCAATGCATCGCCCATCTTTCCAATAAGAAAAAGACTTTTATCAATGCCATAATGGCTATTAATTGTTTGAAAATCTTTAATATCAAGGCTTATAACTTCATATTGATTTTTATTGGAACTTGCTAATATATTTTGCACTTCTTCTCTAAAAGTTCGAAAAGCAGAAAGAGAAGTAAGGTCATCTTTTGACAATTGTTCTATATCTTTGTTTTTCTTATTTAATTGTCTATGATTCACACAAAGATAAATAATATTAATAATAAGAATTAATCCACAAAACACAAAAAGCAAATTAGAAAGTAATATTTCATTATTTTTAGATTGAGCATCTATAGTATCGGCATAAGCGTATATTGCCACTAAAAGTAGCATCAAAGAAAGCAAGATGCAAAATGAGCCTTTGCGTAAAAACATAGCGTATCCCATTATTTTTATTTCAAAAAATGTATAAACATAAGCTAAAAAAAACACATTTTTAGAAACAAAAACACAAAAGAGCAAATTTAGAAAGATAGCTTTTTATAATACTATATTTCATAGATATTCTTATAATTTGTAAAAGCAATAGTGTCAAGCAAGTATATAAATTTATAGCATTTGAGAGATTAGGAACAAAAAAAGGTTTCTGCATTTGCAAAAACCTTTATGTATGGGTATCTATCATATTTCTTGTAAAATATTATATTTTATACGGCAGGAACGCTTACGCTTGACATACTATTAGCAATATCGCCCACAGAGCTTGCTTGTGCTTCAAAGAAAGGTTTAGCATTTTCCTCTGCATTATCATCTTTCTCAACGCTCATAGACTCCATTAATTCAGAAACATCAATAGTTTCATCAGCAATAACTTCGTTCATATCAGAAACGCTCACGACATTTTGCGTATTTTGATTAGATTGTGACTGACTTTCTTGCGCTTTTTGTTCTTGTTCTTTTGCTTGTGCTTCTCTATCTTCTTCTAATTGTTCTTCTTCTTTAACTTTCTTTTCTTCTTCATTAGCCATCATTTCAGCTTGCTTTTCTTCTTCTGCTATAGCCATTTTTTCTCTACGAGCTTCCGATTCCATAGCACTAGCCGCAGCAGCGACAGATCTATCTTGTGAAGATGGCGAAGCAGGAGCTAGAGCCGCAGAACGAATTTTACGAGCTTTTTCGATAGAGGCATCAGGATCGCCTTTAACTGGTGTAGTATCAATTTGTACTGAACCGCCCATTGCGTATCTTTGTCCATCAGGGCCAGTTACATATTCATAAGAAATTCCACTAGTTAAACCACCACCAGAAGAAACGTGTGATTGTTCATGTGTGCGCACTTCTGCATCTCTTTTCTTGAGAGCTTCAACATAGGCTTCTTCTTCAGGGGTCAATTCGCCAGTAACAACAGCCTCCGCCTTACCTTCACTATTTGGAATTTTAGGATATTTTTCTTCTTCTTGTCTTACACGAGCTCCAGCCTCAACATCTACATCTGGCGAAGTCGCTTGAGGCATAGGCGGTATGGAAGTCGGATTTGTTGTAAACGAAGCAGACAGCACAGCAGAGCTAGAATTTAGGCTAGCACTAGAGGCACCAACAGAAACACTACCGCCTGAATAGGCAATAATTGTTTTTGTTATAGCAGGTTTCATTGTTTGAGTAGAGCTAAGGCTAGGGCCTGAGCTATGCGCATAATTTCCGCTTCTGGTATAGGTAGAATGAATTTGACTCTCTTCTATCTCGCTTGAATAATTTGGATTATTTGCATAATTCGCATTATTCGATTTTGCGTCAGAAGATTGCATATTTTGTTGAAGTTTATTCAAAAAAGCCTTTGTTTCATCAGAAATAACGATACCAGTCGCATCAGTACTTTCAAGGGCTTTTGCGCTATATTGCACATTTTGCGAATTGCTTTTGTCATCATTATCTCTTCTAGGCGCAAGAAAAGGCAAGTCATCAGATGAGATTCTTCTTACAGATCTCACCGGGCTTGCAAATATATTTGCCCCATAGCTATTTATGTTTGAGAGACTAGACATAAACTCTTCCTTCACTTCTTATAAAAATCTTAGCACAATTTACCATAAAAAATAAAGCTAAAAATCCTATACAGAATATATATCGGCAGAAGCTTTAGAAAACTTTAGGTTTTAATCGAAAAAAATTTATTTTTTTTAATGAATGTTAACAAATATTTATAAACTTAAGCAAAATTTTCTTTAATTTTTTCTTTTTTCTTTTTCTTTAACCTGTATAGACATCATTTAATACCACACCCTATGTGTCCAGAGTGCGAAACATATATGAGCTAAACTTGACACAGTAGCTAAAATAAAATAAAAATAAATGAAGCTTTAAATCGTTTTGATATTATAGCATATTACATAAAGATTTACATTGCCAACTAAGTTGCCACACAAGCTTTTTTATTTTATTATCAATTTGTTTTTTTAGGTTATCTGTCTATTTTTATTGTTATAATTTTGCTTGGCACATATATTGTAATTAGAAAATCAGATTAGATATTTCTTTAATATTTTATACGCACAAGGAAAGAATCATGAGCAAGGAAAATGCAAGTCAATTTATCAACTATCTTTCAGAAGTTTTAGAATGTGAAAAGCAAGAATTTGATGCAAACAATAATGTGCAATTCACTCTTGATAATGACATGGGTATTGTTATTGGTTATGCCGAAGAATTAAATTCTTTAGTAATCAATTTCTATATTTCCCCTATTGTCACTCAAGATTTTGAAATTTTATATGAAATTTTATGTGGCGCTTATATGTGGGGCTACACCGCCACTGGCAACCTCAGCATTGATAGAGAACATGGCATTTTAACTTTGCAAAAGCTTTATGACGTCCCTTCCACTGTTGCGCAAGAAAACCTTGCCGACTTTGAAGAACTTTTTATCGCTCTAGCTTCCGCTTCCCGTTATTGGAGAGATTATCTAAAATCAGTTCAAGGTGATTCAGAAAATAGTGCAGCACAGCCAACTGACACCGCTAATATGTTACGCATTTAAGGGAGATAATCATGTCCATACAATCTATAGGATCACAAAGCCTAGGAATTTCATTTCAATCAGATTCTTCTTCAGCATCAAGCTCAATTTCTTCTGGTTCAGATTTTCCTAATCCACTCGAGGGTTTTTCAGCAGCTAGAACAGAAGGTTCGCAACGCATAGCTCAAGGCGACAGAGGCGATATAGCAAGAAACACACAAGAAGGTTTTTTTGCTAAAGTCGGGCGTTGGTTTAGTGAAGGTCAAAAAGCCTTAAACGGCACTTATGGCCTACCCGAACGAACTGTTATTTCCGCTGGCGGCAAAGCAATTGGTTATTCAAGAGAAGAACTTGCAAGCATGATCAAATCTCTACCTCGCTTAGAAAGAGCCGCCGCAAGAGAAAATCTTGCAGAAACGCTTTCAGCTCGTGTAGAACGTGGACACAGCCTAGTAAAAGATGTATTATCTGGGCAAATTACAGGCACTGGCGAAAGTCAATGCACTGAACAAGATGCCGCTGACATTATGCTCTTCTTAGACGCTAAAAACAGAACATCTACTGACACAAGCTTCGATAGCGGTTCTTATAATATTCAAGATCCAGAAGGCAAGCTCTATGAATTTTTAGATAGATCTGATGATAAATATCTTCGTTCTTCAAGCCACATGTCAACCATGCAACAATCCACTATAACAGATTCTAATGGTGGAACGCATAAAAATATGCATAGAGGTATAGACTTCAAGCAAGGGCCAACAACGGGCTTGCCATCTGGCTTACAAACTTTGCTTTTTGCCGCTATTCCTGCGAATAGTGAAACTGGCACAGACAGAAGAATTTTCCTCAAACCTGAAAGCTATGGTTGTCGTTCGCCTTTCAAATCAACCCCAACTAGCTCCCCTGGTGTTGGCGACGGCGTTGGCACTTTAAGCAGAGGCCGTAGAGCTAAAGATATTATGCAATTTCTTGGGCATTCTGGCTCATTTATCTTTACTCGCTTTTCAGGTGCTGGAGGCACAACAAGAAAAGAGCGTATCCCTACTCAAGTAGCAGCAGACTTCAAAGCTCTTGCAAAAAAACCAGCTTTCAGCCAAGTACGAGATTTGCTAAACGCTGGCGCTCCAACAAGCAATTCTAATGGTATTCATAAAATGGTGACAAACATCACGAATGCTATTCAAGCTTTACCGCTCAACCAAAGAGGCGCTGCAATTAGAGAAACCTTTGAATTTATGGATACTTTAGGAGAACATCTCCATTCAGCAAACAATTTAGACACAAGAATTGGCAATGAAGTTGTATTGAATGTTGATGAATTACAAGGGCTTGGATATGAAGACGCTGGAATCATCGACACTCCTGGTGTTGAAATAAGAAATGCCTTTACCAGATTAACTCCTGAAGAAAGCGTCGTACTTGGGCGTACACCTGAAACAAGTAGACCTGCGATTTCATTATTAAAATCTGGTATGGTAGACTTTTTACAAACCGTACTTGACTCAAGCAGCACCCCTCCTATTGCTGGCTCACAAGCTAAACTAGAAAGCCTCTATAATGAACTCGGCCTAGAGGATCGTGATAGAAATCTGCCAATGCTCTTAGGCAATGTTTTAGGAACTGCCTTTACTGGCCTGCCTGAATCTATTGATAATATTGAAAATAGAAACACCTTACTCAATATTGCAAAGCTTTCTTTCAGCGCAGATCAACTTGAAATAATCAACAGAGCAACTCGATAGATAAGCTTTAGTTACAAATTCAAAAAGCAGTTTGTATCTTATATTAGATTGTATTTATTCGCTTTTACAAAAAAAGGGCGGTTATTCCGCCCTTTTTATATTTCAATATTTTTGAAAATATAAATTACTGCTTATTCATCATAATATCAATAAGATTGATATCAACATCAGTCATACTTTCATTTGACACCCTAGCAAGATTGTCGATAGTATGTTCAACCGCTTCACTAATCAGGCCATCACTTTCGTCAGGAGCACTGCCGTAAAGCGCAAGTCTTGCGCTAAGAACAGCTTCACCAGCGCAATTACAAAGTTTTGAAGCACAGCTATCTTTTGCCCCATCACACACAATACCTGAAAGACTAGAAAACATATATTGCATAGCGTCTTCCATTTGTCTTTGATTACCACCAAGTATCCACGCAATAGCCGCAGAAGAACCTGCGCCTGTGAATAAAGCACTACAAATAGGCGATAAAACACCAATTGCATATTTTATGCGTATAGAAATTAGATAGCACATAAACAAGGCTCTCAAAGTCGTTTCTTCGTCTAATTTCAAAAATTCGCTCGTAGCAATGATGGGTAAAGAAGCTTCAAAACCTTGATTTCCACTCCCCATCAATGTCATAGCAGAAAGAGGCCCACCCCCCATACGCATATCAACCGCAGCGGCAACAGTCATTTTTACATGGTAGAATAAATCGTCTTCAACTATCTTATCTTCCATCATTTTTCTAATGGATTTACCTATACGCATACCATAATCATTCAAAAGCCCCTCATTAGAAGCGGCCTTATTCATATCAATTATTGAATGCATGAATTTAATGTCCTCAATTGGAACTTCTTTTGCAATTTCAACAAGTTCTGCAACTTTCATAGACATAATAGTTGAATTTTTTTTGTCTTCTAATTCATTCTTTATATTAATAAGTACTTCGCCATTTTTTTCCAAATGCAGCATTCTATCATGGCTATCATAAGTGAGTGAATATACTTTTTCTTCATCATTTGTGGCGGTTACTTCAATAAGTAAATGAGTTTCTTTAATTACTTCAACGCTTACAAATTCATTTGCTACATATTCTTTTGCCTGTGCAATCAAGTCTTGCGTAATTCCTGAAAAAATCTCCATAGTGTTTCCCTCTTTTGTAAGAAGAAAACCAAGGCTTGCAGAAATGGGAATGCCACATTCTTGCGTTCCTGGAATTGTCACAAAATACGCATTTTTAAATACGTTAGAACTCACTCTTAAATGTAAATGTGTCGCAGGCTTTGATAAATGCACGCAAGTATTAGACACCGCAAGCCCAACGGCTACAGGTTCAGTACAACCAAGACTTGGCTTTATTTCAGATTTTACTAATTCAATAAGCTCTTGTGTGTTCATAGTAATTCCTTAATTAAATATTTATTCAAGCGATTTAGAACATTGCAATAAAAGACAAATTTACTTTATTACAAACAATAAAACTATTGCCTATAAATTTAATAAAGTCAAGATAGGCTCAATTTGTTAGAGCAATTTATAAATGATTTAAGCTAAAAATACAAAATAAAAAAGCGAGCAATATCCAAAAATCGTTGATATTACTCGCTTTAACCTAATTTCAGCCTATGTTACTAAAACAACACTATTGTATAAGATAGATTATTTTACAGTATATTTCAATTCTCTCGCAACAATTTCTGCTGTTAATTCAGTAACTTCACCTGTGATATTTATACAATGCTGCAAATGAATATCTGACCCAATCTCCATGCCCTTTGTAAGAATCTTACAACAGCATACTTTCCTTTTAGCCGTGAATTTATCTTGTAATTCCTTTGTTAATTCCATAGCTTTCACAACTTCTTCGCCCTTAGCCTTATCACGGCCAAAAAACATACCTAATGCCATAACGCCAGCATTCACAGCACCACAAGTACAGCCAGCCCCCATACCCACAGGAAAACCCGAAGCAAGCTTGATAATGTCATCAGAATAAGGCGCATCAAAAGCGTCTTTTATCGTTTTTAATAAGGCTTCTGAACAATAAAAATCGCTTTCTCTATAGTACTGCTCTGCTCTTTCCCTAATATCTTGAATTTTTATATCTTTTTTCATATTGTTTTTTACCTATAATTATTTTATTTGAAATTATATTCTCACAACTTTGTCAGCAATATCAATAGAAGTAATAATATCAAGCATATTTGTACTTACTCCAACTTGCTTTGACTTTGTAAGTCCATAAAATTCTAGGCAACTTCCGCACACAAGAATTTCAATATTGCTTTCTTCAAGAGCTTGCAATGCCTTAAGCGATTTGCCAGCCTTGGTTGAAAGCTTAACTCCGCCATTTAATAAAACTATTTTCAAAATATTATCCGCCATTTCTGGTAATGTGCTAAGGAAATTTTCCATAAGCTTTTCGCCAAGCACATCATCACCTGTGCCAATGCGCTCACTTGGAATAATAAACATAGTTTTATGTGTCATCGACGAAGAAGAGAGAGAAGGAAAATCTGTAATAATTTCACAAGCGTCATTACTTTCTTTTGCACTGTAATTTTGATCTATCACAGCCTTTACAATAAAGTAAGAAGGATTTTTTTCTATAATTTCAGCAAAATAGCCATTTGTTTTTACAAATCTTTTAATATTTTCAGAGGCAGCCTCATTGTCAACAATAACTTGAAAATGTTCAGGTCTATTTTTCTCTAAAAATTGTTTGCATTTTATTACTGGTTCTGGACACGCTAAGCCAGAATAATTTTCTTCAATCATTTTGTACTCACTTTAAAATCAAGCATTTTTATAACTTGACTTTTGTATATTTTTGAAGCTAGACTTTGAGTACATAAAATCAGTAAGGTGATTTATTGTAAGCCAACTTTTTAGGAATGTAAATGTTTTTTGCACTCAATTTAAAAAAACATAATAGCGCTAATAGCTTGAACAAAATAGCTATATTAGTAAAAAAAGAAGAAATAACTTCTTTGTGCTTGTCTTTTCCTAAAAATAAACAAAATGCACTTCTTTGTGCTAGTGGCTTCACCTGACGATTCTAAAATAAAGGGTAGGTTACTCTTTTTCTTGATATTTATGAGCTTTTTTTCATTTGAATTATTGAGCATGTATGTGCAGAAATTTTCAATAAAAAAAAGAGCATAATATGATATCATTAATAACCACCCAAGTTATTGTTAAAAATAACTATTCAAATACTATATATGTTAGAGCCTTTTCAGAAATCAGCTATAATTGAAAAGTTCTAGGCTTTGTAGTGCTCAATAAAAAGCTACAAAGATTTTTATAGTGCTCAATTGTTTAACCTATCTATGTAATTTCATAGACTTAGGGTCTATAGCTATAAGAGCATTTTTACAAACACACTCAAAATCAGATACATTTTCATCGAATATAATTACTTGACAAAGTTATAGATTTTGTGCAATAAAGAATTTCAACAAAAAAATAAGGGTATTTAACTTATGATTTTCACAAATCAATTTGCTTTAAATTATTATTATTACCAGCCTGCACACACACGGGATGGTGTTTTGTTGTATTCTTAATCAAGAAGATTATTTTGCAAATAGAAGCCGTTTCCGTGAGGGAGCGGCTTTTTTCACATTATTAGGAGTAGTTATGGAATTTTTAGTTTGGATTTTATACATTGCGGTATTTTTCTTTCTTGCTCGCAAAGGACAAGGGAAGGACTTTATTTTAGGCGGACAGATAGGCTTTTGGGTACAATCGCTGGCCTATGTTGCAACCTATATTTCTGCTGTAGCCCTTATTGGCTTTGGTGGCCTTGCTTATATGTATGGCTTACAAATGATGTCAATTGCTCTTGGTAATGTTCTTTTTGGTACTTTATTTGTTTATTTTGTACTTACATGGCGAACAAAACAAGCGCAAATACGCCTTGAAGCTCGCACTCCTGCTCAGCTCATCTCTTTTGGGCACAATGCACCTTTTTTACGCAAGCTATTAGCTTTTATCTTTGCGCTCTTTCTTTCTGTATACGCCGCAGCTGTAATCAAGGGCGCTGCAATTATGATGCAAGAAGTCATTCCACTCAATTTCACTACGCTTGTGTGGCTACTAAGCCTCGTGATTGGTCTTGCTGTACTTTGGGGCGGAATGAAAGGGGTTCTACTCACAGAAGCCATGCAAGGTGCTGTTATGTTTATAGGTATTTCCTGTCTTGCCTATAAAGTACTAAGTTTAGTTGGTGGTCCAATTGAGGGGATAAATGCACTTGCTCAATTAGAGCCAACTCCACAAGCGAATAATGGATTTACTTCATTTTCAACTGGTCAAAGTGGTTCATTTATATGGTCTTTAATTCTAGTGACTTCGATAGCAGTTTGGGCTCAACCTCAAATGATTCAAAGACATTTTGCCATTGAAAGCAAGAAAGAATGTATAAAAGCGGCCATATTAGCCAGCGTCGTACTCTTACTCATTGTTGGCGGTATGTATTTTGTTGCTTCACTTTCACGCCTCATCTTACCTGAAATTCAGAACAGCGACGCTGTGATTCCGCAACTTGTAAATATGCTTCTTCCTGGCATTGGCAAGCAAGTATTCACTCTAGCCATCATATCTGCCTCGATTTCGACAAGTACAGCGCTCTTTCATATCGCTAGTTCTTCTTTGACTGAAGACATATTTGTTTCAAAAACGACAAAACAAACGTGGCTTTTGGCTATTGTTGCTTGCATACTTATCAGCGGCTTTACAGCACAAATGGAGGGGAAAATCATCTCATTAATCCACACTACAAGTTGGAGCGTCATCGCTTCTACTGCCCTTGTGCCATACTTGAGTCTTGTGCTTTTTAGACAGAGTAATAGACAAGCAGCAACGCTAAGCGCTGTCGTTGGAGCTATGACTTCATTTTGCTTCTACCTGTTCATAAGCCCACAAACAAGCATTGTCGACCTCGCCTTTATTTCTAACACAATAAAGACACTCCCACCATTCCTTATTGGCTTCTTATGTTCAACATCAGCCTACCTTTTTGTAATATTCTTACAAAAAATGCGCTCAAATAAGCTTTTACAAGAAGCACATACAAATTAAAAAAAAGGGCTAAATTCAATGATTTAGCCCCTTTTTTTTTGACTTTTCTAAAAATAACAGTGATTATGGAGCGAATTATTAATTTCGCACTCAAAGGCTTTACTATTTCTATAAAACATGCTATTCATGCGAAAGATTTTAACAATTCGTGTTAGGGAAAAATATGCGACAAGAAGAATTAGCAAAGCTAGCCTTAGACAATCAAGAGTTTATGTGTTATATCGTAGACTTAGAAAACCTTGAATTATTATATGTCAATGAGGCCACAAAAAAAACTTTGTCGAGCAGACCGCATAAATCTTTTGAGGGCGTCACCTGTTACGAATACCTTCACGGCTTAAAAAGCCCTTGTAAAAATTGCAATAATTACCTGCTCGAGCCAAATAAAAAATTAAGAAAAGAAGTGCAAAATGCCTATAATAAAAAATATTATGCGCATTTAGACACTTTAATTGAAATAGATAATAAATTAGCGAAGTTAGCTTTTGTTTTTGACCCTGCTTTGGGCAAAGAAGAATTTGAAAACATAGCAAATAAATTGACCCTTGAACAAACACTTGTAAAGTGCATAGAAACCCTACTAGACGATTCTGACATCGATCAAGGAATTAATAAACTCCTTGAAATCGTTGGACAATTTTATGATGCTGATCGTTCTTATCTCTTTGAAATTGACAATACTCAAAGAACTGCCCTCAACTCTTATGAATGGGCTAGGGATAGTGCTTACTCTTCAATAGAGATCAACCCCTTACTCAAACTTGATCAATTAAAACCTCTTTTAGAAATCTTTCAAGAACAAGGTGAAATTGCTCTTTATGACATTGAACGTGAAGTTGATAAAAACAGCGAATTATATCAACTGTTAAAATATTCACGATGCCACTCAATCTTAGTTGTCCCTCTTTCTATCAATGGGCGCATAAAGTTTTTCATGGGTGTTGATAATCCACGTAGAATGCAGGAAAATCTAAGCCTTTTACACTCAATTATTATCTTCGTTGCTGACGACATAAAAAAACGTAAAATTCATAAACAATTAGAGCATCTTTCCTATACTGACATACTTACAGGGCTTTACAATAGAAATAAATATATTCACTATTTAGAAGATTTAGACTTGAACGCTCTCAATTCATTAGGCTTCATTAATATTAATGTGAACGGACTTAAGCAGATTAATGAATTGTATGGCGAGCAACACGGCGACAAAATTTTAAAAGAAGTAGCAAAAGTTTTCAAAAGTCATATTGAGCAAACGAAAGGCGACATTTTCCGTCTTTCAGGCGATGAATTTGTGGCATTTTGCCCTAATGTATCCTCAAAAGATTTTGAAGAGCTTGTTTCTCGTTTAAGAATTGAAGAAAATAATAAAGAAGAATTTTCCTTTGCTGTTGGCGGCGTGTGGCAAGACAAAAGACTCAATATAACTCAGGGACTTAGCCAAGCAAACGACATCATGTTTGCTGAAAAACAAAGCTATTACAGAAATCAGACAAATGACAGCATTCAAACACGCTCAAACCCTGTAAATATCTTACTAAAAGAAATTAAAGACGGCTATTTTAGCGTTTATCTGCAACCAAAAGTTCTACTTGAAACAGGCGAAATTATCGGTGCTGAAGCACTTATCCGCAAGCACAACAATCAAGGCAAGCTCATTTCACCAGATTTCTTTGTGCCAATTTATGAAAATGAAGGCACTATTAGACATATTGACTTCTTTGTTTTGGAAGAAACTTGTAAATTATTACAAAAACTTATCAAAGAAAACAAAGCAATTCCTATAGCAGTGAACTTTTCACGTGTCACATTTATTTCTTATGATTTAATTGATGAAATAGTGAACACTTGCGCAAAATATGAAATCCCGCATTCTCTCATAAAAATAGAACTTACTGAAAGTATTGATAAAATGGACTTTAATTTTTTCAACAAGAAATTAAAAGCCATACGAGAAGCTGGATTCGACATTGCTTTAGACGATTTTGGCGCTAAACATTCAAATTTACTTATGCTTACCATGAGCGAGTTCACAGAAGTGAAAATCGATAAAGGTCTTATTGATAATATTGTTCTAAGTGCGCAAAATCATACAGTTGTGCATAATATCCTTAGAGCTATTGATGAATTAGGCACTTCTTCATGCGTAGCTGAAGGCATTGAAAATATTGAACAAAAAACAATATTGCAAAATCTCGGTTGTACGCATGGTCAGGGTTACTATTTTTATCGTCCTATGCCTATTGTAGATTTTCTTGAAATTTACCAAGGCAAGAGCAAGCAAGATATTGTTGACACAAATGCCAATTTGAATGTAGGCGTGCATTTCAATTTCACTCCGCAGAAAATGTTTGAAATTATTGATAAAATGCCACTTGGCATTCATATTCTTTCAAGCGATCATTCTTATGTAGTGAGTAACAATTATATAGTTGAATTATTTGATTTAAAAAGCAGAAAAATGTCTTTAGAAGAATTTCATCTATTATCGCCAGAATTTCAACCAGATGGTTCTAGCAGTCAAGCGATTCTTCAGCAAAACATTGAAAAAGCTCGTAAAGATGGAAAATGCACATTCCATTGGCTACATCATAAAGCCAATAGTTCTGAAAAAATTCCTTGTGAACTTACATTTGTATACTTGCAAAAGGCTTCTCTATTTGTCGCTTTTGTCAAGGATTTACGCCAGCAATTATACGATTATAGCACAAATGAATGGGCTACAAATTATTTATCGAATGATATTCCTATTCAAACTTTGTTTAACGCCATCACGGACTTTACAAGCGAGTGGGTATGGGCCTACAGCTATCAAACTAAGGAAATGCAATTTTATGGTTTAGGCAGCGATGTTTTTAACCTCAAAAATACAAAAGCTCATTTTCCTGAAGTTATTAGAAATTCGGGCATACTTTGCGAAGATGATTTAGCTGAATTTGACGCCATTGCTGAAGCAATAGAGCTTGGCATTGTGCGCTCTGCGGACTTGCGCTTTATTCTACCCGATGGATGCATGAACTATTACAGAGTAAGCTATAATATTGTTAGTGATACTAATGGTAAACCGCTTTTTGCCGCAGGTAAAACAGAAAATATTGAAGAATTTAAAACAGCTGAATTGTTAGCACAAAAAGATCAGCTAACCTCTTGTTATAATAAAGTAACAGCTGAAAAAATTATCCAAAATATTATAAACGCAAACAAGCAAACACAGCATGCTTTATTTATTTTTGATATTGATAATTTCAAGACGATCAACGATAATTTGGGTCATCAATTTGGTGATGTTGTTCTTCGTAATGTTTCCGAAGAACTACAATCACATTTTAGAGATGTCGACATTATTGGCCGAATTGGTGGTGATGAATTTATTCTTTTTATGAAGGATACTAAAAGTATAAGTATCATTAATGAAAAAGCGCAGATGATTAGAAAAGCGCTGAATAAAAAGTTTAGCCATAATGGCATCAATAAGACAATTTCTGGAAGTATTGGCATAGCGATTTATCCGCAAGATGGCTATAGTTATGATGAATTGTATAATTCTGCCGACAAGGCATTGTATCAATCAAAGGCGCGTGGAAAAAATTGTTTCACTTTCTTTTCTAGCGAACTTGCTCATGGCACAATGCAAAATAAGACTATCTTAGAGAATGCGAATAGGCTTGCGCAATCCTATCTTGACGCTGAGCTGATCAATAATATTTATAATATTATCTATCTCGCAAAGGATAGTAATAGCTGCATTGATACCGTATTACAATTTTTAGCGCATCATTTGAATGTTGACCGTGCCTACACTATTTCTTCGCAAAATAATGCCCATAGCTTTAGCATCACTCATGAATGGTGCAATCCTGCCCTAAGTTCGAAAATGGGACATTTACAGAATATTCCAAAAGAAAGTCTTGGTGCTTTCTTTAATTCTCCTGCAAATGAAGATGTTGTCTATAGCAATGTCATTTCAGCAGAAGCGTGCAAAGAATTGTTTATTTTTGCTGAAAATCAAAACATTCAATCATTTATCTTTGTGCAAGCGCAAGGCCTTGATGGCCCTGATTTAGTGCTTGCTCTTGATGACTGTAAATCACAAAGAGTATGGACTGAACGTGAAATTAACACTTTAAGAAATATAATAAAACTACTCTCTATTTATTCATCTAAAACATAAATATTGCTATTACAAATAGTTATACATTTTCCAAGCTCCATTCTTCTCTTGTTTTATATAAAACCAACATTAAACTAAATTAGGATAATAAAAAGAACACATTCTCTATTAAGATTGTGTTCTTTTTTAGTGTCAAATGTGTTACAAGGACACATTTTTTTCTTTACTAACAAAGCTAACTATTTGAAAATATTTATTTATAAAAAAACGCAAGAAGCAATTCTAATCAAAATACCCCTATTGACAGTTTTTTTCACTCTTGATATTCTATATCATATTTTGTAACTAGTTGAAATAAATATAAAAGCAAACAAACTTAGAAACATTTTCACCCTAAATTCAAATTATATGTTCAATTTTGCATATTTACAATGGAGGAGGAAATATGGTATTGATGATATACGAATCGCTATCACGTTTTCAAAGATTAGAATTTTCTTTTCTTTGGTATGTTCAAAGCTCGCTAAGGACAAAAAGTCTTGACATATTCATGGCTTCTTTATCTAAGCTTGGCAACATTGGTCTTATTTGGTTTTTGCTTTCTTTTATCTTGTATTTAGACAATGCAACCAAGGCAATAGCTTTTGCAATAGTGCTTGGTTTAGTTGTTCACGTCTTTGTTTGCAATCTTCTCTTGAAAAACATTTTTGCTCGCTCTAGGCCTGATTTATCAGCAAGCAGAAAGAATTTTAGAATTGAGCATAAAGACTATTCTTTCCCCTCTGGGCATACGTGCTCGGCTTTCATTGTAGCAGCAATTCTTTATTATTTTTCAAGCCCTTATGTTATTGCTGTTTTGCCTCTTGCCACTCTTATGGGTTTTTCACGCATCTACCTAGGTGCTCATTACCCCTCAGATGTTGTTGTAGGCGCTATTATTGGTTGGATTATTGGTTATTTTGTTTATTATGGAGGTTTTTATACTATATGAAAATTTTGCTTCTTTCCGAATTATATTTGCCCATAATTAATGGTGTTGTCACTTCAACTTCGCACCTTAGCGAAGCACTTATAGCACAAGGGCATGAAGTTCGTATTCTTTCCCTAGCAAAAAAGAAAAATATTCAAAATAATATCTATTATAACAAGGCAATAAGCCTAAATGCTCTTTATCCTGATGCCTATGCTTCACTTTTCCTCAACAAAGAAATATATCAAGAAATTGTCACTTGGAAACCTGATGTTTTACATACGCAAAGCGAATATTCTATTATGCGTTTTGCAAAACAAATTTCAAAAAAACTCAATATTCCAATAGTTCACACCTATCACACTTCCTATGAAGACTACACGCATTATATAGGCATTCCAAAATATTTTGCACCTAAATTTGTCGCCTTTGTTTTGCGTAAACTTTTTGCTCCAATAAGTGCGATAATTGCCCCAACAAGTAAGATTGAAAACATGTTAAAAGCTTATAAAATTCAAAAACCTATAAGCATTATTCCAACAGGTATTGATCTTGATTTTGCTCATCTTTTAGAAGATGAAAAAGTAGCCTTAAAAAATGAATTAGACATATCCGCCGACAAGAAAATATTCATAAGTCTTGGCAGGTTAGCTAAAGAAAAAAATATTGAGCACTTGCTTGAATATATAGCAAAAGCGAATAATCCTGATTGGATATTAATAATTTGCGGTGGCGGGCCTTATAAATCAACGCTAGAGAAGAAAGTCAACGAATTGAAAATAGCTGATAAAGTTAGATTTACTGGCGTGATACAAAGAAGTGAATTGTATAAATATTATCAAGTTGCAGATATTTTTGTTTCTGCCTCCACAAGCGAAACCCAAGGCCTCACCTATATTGAAGCTTTAGCAAATGGCACTCCTCTACTCTGCAAGTATGATTCTTGTCTAAATGAAGTTTTATTGCCTACAAAAAATGGCTATTTCTTTAATTCTTTTGAGGAATTTGAAATGAATGCAAGCATACTTTTCAATGAAATTTCTCCAAAAATCAAGGAATGTTCAAAACGTTCTGTTGATAAATATTCAACAAAGAATTTTGCCCTAAATGTATTGAAAATTTACGAACAAGCTATGAGAGATTTTTATTCAATTTAGAGCATTTTCAAACACATTGAAATATGCTCTAAACACATAGAATATATTAAATTCTTTATAATTGGCAAAATTCAGGATTTGCAAAAAGGTATTTATTCTTCCCTCTACGCTTTGCATCATAGAGTGTATTATCCGCTTCAATCATGAGCTCTTCGTATGTTTTCTCATTTTCTGTTATCATAACAATACCAGCACTTACGCTCACTCGATCAAGGTCTACACCACCAAGAGCAATTTTGTGAATATTAGCAAAGATTTTGTCAAATGTTTCGCTTACTTCACTCATATCTTCAATATCATTCAAAAGGAGCAAAAATTCATCGCCGCCTAATCTACCTAAGATATTACCAGGCTTCATCGACAATTTTACCGCAGATACAAAAGACTGCAAGTATATATCACCTGTATGATGCCCATAAGTATCATTAATATATTTGAAATTATCAATATCTAAAATAGCAAGAGCATGGACAACGCCTTTTTGCTTTTGCCCCGCTATAACATTGCTGATTTTTTCAATAGCGGTAGATCTACTATATGTACCAGTTAGTGAATCTTTTTCAATACTTAGCTGCAAGCTATTACTCAAAGCCCTACTTGCTTCTAAAGTTTCAAGAATCACCTTTCTATGATTACTAAAAATTCGAGTAGTAAAGAAGAAGTAAATCGCATAAACCAATGTAATAAATAGAATAAATGCTAATGTACCACGTCCATTATTTTTAAGCATTTGTGTGTTTACAGTATTTAGAACAATACTCACCACACACCAATCTGTGTTTGGAATACGAACCATAACAGCTGAACGCTCTTCCCCATTTAGATAATAGTTGAGAAGCACAGTTTTTCCATCTTCCATGTCTTTCTTTATCGAAGCTGGAGTGTGCCCATTGAAAATATCTAAAGAGCCAATAAATGCGTATATATCACCGCTGGTAGAAGCGTTTGAAGCGCTCCCACTCAAGTAAATTGGAGTGCCATCAACTTGGCTAATATGATAAAATGCCTCACCACCAAAACTCTTAAGCGCAAGCAGTGTTGAGAGATCCTTTACTTTATATGTGCCGTATATTTCGCCAACTTTCTCGCCTTTTAAGAATAGATTTGAAGCAAATACAAGTATTTTAACGCCTTCACTATTTGTATAAATTGGAAGCTTCAAAACATCTTTGCCAACAACTTGCCCATAAAGCGTATCAATAGGAATATCAAGTATATTACCTATGCTATCAACAGCAGGTTTGCCGTTATAAGAAACATAAGTAGCGTCAAATTTTGTTGCATTATTCAAATCGAAAAGTTCTTGACTAAAAGAACTTACATCTCCTGCCGTTTCTGCATATTCAGACATGGCTACGGTCATAATTTGTAATGATATTTCAGACTCTTCTGTGAAAAGTGCTATTTTATCAGAAAGACCTGTTGCAATTTCAACAAGGAAGCTGTCATTTATTTTTTTAAATTCATTTTGCGTAAAATCTACATAAAAAAGCACTGAAATTACAGTAAACAATGCCACACAAAAAGCACCTAATATCAGAATAAAATTGTCTTTTTTTGCATTGGTTTGGCTAAAGCTTTCTTTTTCTTGTTCGTCAGTAGCTTCAACATTTTTTGCAACTTTGAGCATATTTTCTTCTGAAACAACTTTCAGTTCTGAAAATGGCATAGGTTTTGAGAAGAAATAGCCTTGTGAATAGTGGACACCACTTTGGATTAATAATTTCTGTGTTGCCGCTGTTTCTACAAATTCAGCAATAAGCTTTACACTCATTTTTTCGCCCATAAAGGCAATACTATTGAGGATATGGCCATAATTGAAATCAGTGCCGAGCAATTTAGTTAAAGAACCATTAATTTTCAGAAAATCAACTTCTAAATTACCAAATTCAATAAAATTAGAATAGCCTGCACCAAAATCATCAACAGCAATTCTACAGCCATATTGCTTGAGCTGATAGATGAAATTACGTAAACTTTCTAAATCTTCAAAGGCTTCTGTTTCTAAAAGCTCAAAGACAAAATTTTGAGGATTTGGTATTTTTGACAATTCCTCAAAAACCTTCTCCCTAAATGTATCAGATAAAATATCATAAGCAGAAATATTTATTGTGATAATTTCTTTTCTATCTTTGAATAATTCTAATACTTTAGTAACCATACAAAGACTAAGTGGCAAATACAAATCATATTTCTTAGCAATATCCATGAAATCATTAGGGAAAAGCGTTCTTCCATCTGGGTGCTGAAGCCTCATTAATGCTTCATACATATGGAAATAGTTTTTCTTATTATCATAAATACCTTGAAAATAAGGAATTATAGCATTTGTTTTAATAATTTCTTTAAGCGCAGCCACCATTTGAAATTCAGCGTGCAAATTGAAGGCATCTTCATTTATCTTATCGCAGTGATTAAAGCGCCTTTGCTCATTTGATAAATCTTTCCTTTTGCTTGCGTCTAATAATTGTTGGATAGCAAGCCCATTTACTGTATATGTGATGTCATTTATGAAAACAACTTTTCCATCAAGTAGCATTTCTTTGCCGCAATATGTAAAAAGCCCTCGCAATAGTGCAAGAAAAGTTGCTTCACTGATTTTTTCTTCAATAGTAAAGAAGAAATTTGAAGCATCGTATCTATAAAAATTAAAGTGGTATTGCGAATAGTGTTTTTCAAAATAAGTTAGAATATTTTTTCTGTTTGCACGAATAGCTAATTCTAGTGTTTCTTCGTCTAATTCTTCTTGATGTTTTTCAAAGTTTTCAATAGAAATCAAGCAGATTTGTTCTTTTGAATTTTCTACTTGCTTCTTTAAAAATTGCGGAATTGAGGCAAAATCTTCATCAACTTTATTGATAAAACGATTTTTAATTTGATTTTCACATTTAATAAAAGCAGAAAAGATACTTTCGTCAACATTCTTCCCTAATGCCGTAATACTATTAATTAAATCATCATTTGCTTCAAAAAGCGGCTGTATGTGATCAAAGGCAGAAAGGTCAATATCTAAACGGCTTGCCTTTTCAGCCAAGGTAAATAAGTTAGACGAACCATTGAGAAATTGCACTTGGCTATTTTTCGTTCCAATTTCGCCAAGCAGGAATGCACCACAAATATTAGTGTTTTTAAATGCGCTCAATTCCCATCTTGTAGCGCTTGAAAATGCTTTTCTAAAGAGGCAAGAATAACAAAAAATAGTTTCCGCAGAAATCATTTGTAAATTTTGACAAGTTTCTTGTATTTCTTCAGCACTTTTTAATGGACTTAAATAGCCCATGCGAAATTTCTGTCCAGCATCAAGTTTATCGCCATATAAGCGGATTTGATTCGTTGCTTTATCAAATTGAACAAAGCGAGTAGAAGAAGTATAACCCTCTAGAACCAAAGGAAAACGCACTAAAATATCGGTAAGTGCGCTTGTGTTCCAATTAGAATAACCCTCAAACTCTTCTAAACCTAATTTTTTACTAAACCATTCAACTGCAGGAACATTATCAATTTCATCAATATAATCAGCATGTTCCTTCGTTATAGTGAAAACATCGCTTATCGCTGGGTGGCCAGTAGTAATATCAATATAGGCAAGCACATGCTCGCCGCTGATAAAATTGACTAAATATGAATTGTGGTAACTTCCATTTTCATCAAAGAGATAGCTCACAACTTCGTCATTAAGCGACATGTGACCAGCTTTACCACCTACAAAATGCGTTTCAGGCAAAAGAGTGTTTAGATGTTGTGTGACATTAAAAAGATTAATTTGATTATATTCAAAATCAAAATCAAAAAGCAAAATCCCAAAGCTTGAAGAAAAGATTTTGGATTGCTCTGCTATTGATTCAGCAATTTCATAGGAGTTAAGCTCTTTTATTGATTGAATTTTTGAATAAATTTTTCCATATTCAAATTCTTTAATAGAAATTAATATTTTATCTTCGTATATTTCGCCATTATAGATAATACCAGAAGTATTACAACCATTTACAGTTGCAAAAGGCATGAGCTTTTTTATATGTTTTGCTAATTCAACTGACTTTTCTTCATCAAGCTCGCAAGTATGAATAGACACCAAACAGTGAAGCTGCGGGTCGAAGTTTTTTCTTTCAATCCAAAAATCCAAATTCTCATAACTTTCAAATAAAGTGTTATATACTCTCATGTAAATCCCAAGCCTTGTTTTCTATATAAGAATGTCACATTTTGTAACAAAAATTATTCAATCTAGAATAATATAATACATTCACGCCATTTTTGCAACTATTTTTCCATATTTCATAAAATGTAGGAAATTGAATAAATTAGCGTTGCCTTATGGAAGATTTTATTTCCTCATCTAAATTAGCCATACTCTCATTATAAAACAAAGCCTTATTCCTTCCACTATATTTTGCTTTATAAAGAGCAATATCAGCTCTAGTGATAACACTTTCATATCTTAAGATGTCGTCTTCTTTTATCATTTCAGTGCCGATACTTAAAGTAACTTTCTTGAAATTGGAAGCATCATGCTCGATATGAGCTTTATCAATTTCTTTAGCAAGAACACTTTCCTTTGAATATCCATAATATACAAGCACAAATTCTTCGCCACCATAGCGATAAAAATGTATATCAAATCTCTTTTGCAAGTTCAGGAAACATTGGCCGATGAGCCTTAAACATTCGTCTCCCATCTGATGACCATAATTGTCATTATACAATTTAAAATAATCTATATCGATCAAAGAAAAAGCAGTTAGCTTCTTCTTTCTTTCAATATTTTCACAAGTTCCAAGCATTTCAAAAAGCATTCTTCTATTTGAAATACCCGTAAGTTGATCAGTATAGGCCTGATAATGCAGCTTTTTTCTCACTTCAAAGCTTTCAAGTCGAGCTGAGCGAACAATATTACCTATAAGCAAAGAAAGTATGGCCACAGTAAGAGTGTTTACTACTTCAGCGCTGAAATTATCGTATGGCTTAAAATAAGAAATAGCATAAAGAAAAAGCAATGTTCCGCATGCAATAAAGGTGTTAAGCCGCCATGCTTCATCAATATAGATAGTGGCAGCCATAAACAATACGGTTATAAAAGTAACTGTTGTCGAATCAGGTAATGTAAATGCGCTTACCATAAATCCATACACAAAGGCAACAATATTGATAACATAGAGCATTATCACATCATTGGCATTTTTATAAAATCGCAATATCAAATACACAATTGTAGAAATAATCACTAAAATTGCATAAAAAGAATTGATAAAGCTTATTGTTAAAATAATACTGCAAGCGGACGTAACCGTACGCATTATTTCAATATTTTTCTCTCTAATTTCATGCCTGTTTTCACGAATGATTTCACGATCGGTTTTTAAGCCATTTATAATCTTGTCAATAAAAGGTATCATTTAAACTCCAAAAACCGTAGAAACCAGAAAAACTATATGATAAATTATTGCTACAATCATAACAGTAACAATAATAATTGTCAATAAAAAGCATGCTCAATTTGATAAAGATTATCAAAAAAAGCATGCTTTTTAATTTATAAAATTTATTATTATATGCTATAAACTTACGTCATTTTTGCAATAACATCATTGAGTTTTTGTACTGTAAGATCAAGATCTTGCACAGCATTATTCGCAATAGTCATAGCGTCTACCGTATTTGTTGTAATAGCATTAATAACGCCAACGCCTTCTGTCATTTTTTCTACTGTGTCTATTTGTTCTTTAGCTTCTGTAGCCATAATAGTGATGTTTTCAGAAGTATCACGTATCATAGCATGAATACGATTGAGTGCCTCGCCTGATTGCTGTGAAAATTCAGTGGCTGTTTGCATAAGTTCAAGGGTTTTATTTGTGCCATCTGTTGTATTTCCAATACCTTGTATAATACTGCTAATGCTCGTATTTACATGTTTTGTTGCGTCTTGTGTTTTTTCGGCAAGCTTTCTAACTTCGTCAGCAACCACAGCAAAACCACGACCAGCATCTCCCGCCCTAGCGGCCTCAATAGCTGCGTTGAGCGCAAGTAAGTTTGTTTGATCTGCAATTTCATCAATAACAGAAATAATATTCATTATTTCAGTTGTTTGATTCTTCAAAGTGAACATATTTTGTGCAAGTAAATCAACTTCTTCTCGCACATTTTCAATACATCCCACTGCATTTTCAACAACTTTACGTCCATTATCTGCTTCTAAAGTAGCATCTTCTGCTAAACTTGAAGCATGAAGAGCCTTTTCGCTGACAGCAACAGAACTTGATTGCATATATTCGCAAGCATTCACCGATTTTTGCGTTTGTGTTAGAATCTCTAATGAAGCAGATTGTGCCGTACTAACCTGCTTAGAAAGCAAGCTAGAGTTTTCTGCAACAGCATTAGAAATATCATTAGCTGAGTCAGCGCTTTCTTTAATGCGCCTATTTTGCTCTTTTGCTTGATTTTCTTGCTCAACAATTGTCGAAACATCAACGCCAATAGCAAATGCTCCAATAAGCTTTTTATCTAAATCATATAAAGCACTTGAAGTAATTAAAAAATGCTTATCTAAACCTTTTAAGTTTTTGAAATGTAATGGTCTATCAATAATTTCTTTTTGTGTTTTAAGAACGTGTGTGAGGATAGTAAGCCCTATGCCAACGCTCGATGTAAAATCGTCAAGCATGCGCCCAATACATTCATCAGGCCTCAAATTTGAACCCACAGCATCTAAAATTGCCTTATTACAAGAAGTAATTCGAGTTTCAGTGTCAATCATAAGATAAGGAACAGACATACCAGAAAGTACACTTCTTGAAAAGCCCATTTCTTTTTTCAAATTGTTAACCATCTTACCGATATTTTGGCTTAATTCATAAAATTCATCTTCGCCACTTACGCTAAAATCAGCGTTCAAATTCCCATCGGAAACTTCTTTACTAATATCACGAATTTTCTTCAAACGTTTCACAATCACATTTTGCACAAAAAGTCGGATTAACAATATCATTAGGAGGATAACAACAAAGCCAATAAGCACAGTTTCAATAGCAAAATTACGCAATTCAAGCATAAGCGGAGTAACATCGCTCACCATTGTAAATTGCCCAAGAATTTCTTGCGAAGTGCCGTGACAATGATAACATCTTTCATTATTAGGAATACTGCTAGTTTTGCTAAAATACCATTTGCCTTCATGCTCATTAAGATGTGCAAAACTGCTATTTTCCTTGCTTGCACGCTTTGCTTCATCTATAACAAGCGCAGGAAGTGAAGTTTGTTCTAAAGTTTTGCCTTGTAATTCTGCGTGGGTAGAATAAGTGATTTTACCAAGAAAACTAGACATATAAAGCTCAACGTCTTCGTGATTAAGCCCAAAATAGAGAAATTCTCTACGAGTTTTTTCATCGTCACCCTGCATCATAGGAGGATATACAATACTTTGTATAAGCTTTTCGGTTGAAATGGCGGATTCTTCCATTTGCAAAATAGACCTTTCTCTATTCGTAATTGCAATCCAAGCAACTAAGATACTGATAATAACAATCATCATAGAGGCGATTAATATTGAAAATCTACGACCTATATATTTAGAAGTATTTAACATTTTTTTATTCCTCATAAATAAAAGAATTTTCAAAGATTTGAGCAGTTTTATAAAAAGATGATTTATTGAATCGTTCAAGTTTTACGCTAGAGCAAGGAAGAGAGATTTTTGCATAAGCAGCCTAGTAAAGCCTAGATGGCTAAGTAAAAATTTTTCTGACAAAACTAAAGCAAAATGGGGCGATTCTACAATTAACATTTTATAAAATCGCTCTAATGAGCACCAGCGTGTATTCTTCCATCATAATTAATACGAGTAACTTTTGAATCATCATGGCATGTGATGCAATTTTCTTCTGTAGGAGTACGGATAATCTTTTCAGGATCGGCTTCAATTGTGTGCAAATAGCCCATTCCGTGGCAAGCCTCACACCCAACATTAGCAAGATGCGGCGTTGCTTCAAAACTTACGAAACCACCAGGCTTCCCATAGCCAGTGCTATGACACGAAAGGCAGTTTTGAAATTCTCTTTCTGTGAGTTTTTCACGCATGATCAATATGCTTCTTTCACTCTTTGCTTTAGGAGATTTTTCTTGAAATATCTCAACTATTTCCGAGTGACAATCAGCACAAGCGGCAGTGCCCACATATTTATTATTTTCTTCTGCACTATAGCCATTATAGGCTTGAAAAATAAATAAAGATAAGAAAAGAAGAAAATACTTTTTCTTGAGCCATTTTTTTATGATTTCCATAACATCCTCCATCAGGATAATAAGCAAAAACCATCTATCCATCACATATCGAGAGGAAAATAATTTTCATACTATCTACTATCGGCTAATCATATTTTAACTTTAGAAAAAAATCAAACATTTCAATTAATTAATTGCCAATTATTTTCCATATAAAAAAATAATATATATGGCTATTTTACACAATATATCATTCTTTTATTTCATTCTCATCACTCCCTAAAAAAAGTTAGGATTATTTCAAATTATTTCTAATAGATATAAGACAAAATTCTTCATACAAGAATGGATATTCAGTTCAATACAAATTTTAGTATAAAATACTTGAAAAATAGAGCAAGCATATGTGTCCAATATCCTTGACGCAAAAGTAAAAAAATTGTATATTCAAGACAAAGCCTTGTTTTTATTATTTTTATTTTGGAGGTTTTATGAATAAATATATTATTTCTTTTTTCGTGTTTTTTTCTCTATTTTTAGCTTCAAATATTTCTCATGCTACTTCCGATCTTGCTACTTCATTATCGAACGACCCACTTTGGCGTGGAGTATATAACGATGAAATGAATTTTGGTCGAGTCACTCCTAGTGAAGCAGAAGCCATACTTGATTCCTATCTTGAAAAAGGCGCTGACATCAATGCCGCAAATGATGATGGATATACGGCTCTCATCATGCTTGTAGGCACTCGACAAGATGAATTGGCACAATTGTTTTTGAAAAAGGGCGCTGACCCTAACAAAGCTGACGCAAATGGGGTTAGTCCGCTTATGTATGCCGCCTTACACGGCAGAAAAGATATGGCAGCGAGCTTGCTTGAGTATGGCGCTGACATCAATGCCGCAAATGAACAAAGACGCACTGCTTTGATGCATGCTGTCATGGGCAGGGCTATCGACACACTTATTTTCTTGCTTGAAAGCGGAGCAAACATAGATAAGCGTGATATGTATGGAGAAACTGCTCTTTTTAAGGCTGCTGACAATGGTGATGGTGAAATTTGCCGTATTTTACTTGAGCGTGGCGCTAATCCTGACATTTCTGCTGGTAACACCTACACTCCGCTGATGGTGGCTGCATATAATAGTCCTGCATATGTAGTAAAAATCTTGCTTGATGGCGGTTCAGATCCAACAATTCTCCCTAAAGGGCAAGATTTACAATATGTGACAGTAAAAAACCCTGAAAAAAAGCAAATATTACAACTTTTAGGCGTGTATGAAATTATTGATATGCCTAAACATTATTCAATAAATGAACTTTATATGAAGAATGCTAGAGCAAAAGGCAAAGAATTTAGTGGTGACAAATTTGTAGATATTCTTTTCTTAGAGCAAAGCCTAAGACCTTTTAAAAGCTCACAATGGCCACATCCTATAACACATCACTCTATGAAAGTGGGCTATATTGTTGAAGAAAATGGAAATAAACTTATGTCTACTTATGATTTGCAAATTTTTAATGAGGGCACTTCTTTGAATGATTACAGATTTTTAGCACCAATGTCTGGGAGTGACACAGTAATTGTTAGGTATAAAAAATAGTGTAGGAAATTTTCAAACAGAATAAAAAAAGCAATACCTTTACTATAAGGCATTGCTTTTTTATTATTGTGTATACCGACATGCTTGATTCTGAGTTCTTAGTAGCTTATGTTCATGCTATTCTTTATATGCTGTACAGGCTACCTCTACTCGCATGATTTTATTATATACCGACATGCTTGATTCTGCTTACCACAGAAATAAAAAGCTTTTATCTTTACACCTTATATGCTGTACAGGCTACCTCTA
>CAYJDN010000003.1:26565-33914 GCA_964368925.1 uncultured Desulfovibrionaceae bacterium
TAGCTTATGTTCATGCTATTCTTTATATGCTGTACAGGCTACCTCTACTCGCATGTCTGACATCAACGCAGCTTGAACGGTCACACGAGCAGGCGCATGTTCAGCAGTAAAATATTCAGCATAAACCTTATTAAAATCACCAAAGTCACGTGGATCATCAATCCAAACCTCAACCTTAACAACATCAGTCAAAGCATAACCCGCCATCTCAACAACATTCTTAAGGTTTTCTAATGTTTGGCGAGCCTGCGTAACCATAGTGCCAGCCACAATTTCATTCCCATTATTCGGATCACGTGGAACTTGCCCCGAAACATATAAGAAATTACCCGCCCTCACAGCTTTAGCAAATGGAAGAGCATTCCCCTTAGGAATTCCAAATCTTTCAATAGTCATTTTCCAACTCCTTCTCTAGTGCATCAAATCCCCTCAATACACTCTATTTTTTTGATTATATCACATCATCAATATCGCATTTCTTTGCAAAACAAAAGCAAAATGCAATTCTCATAAATATCATACATATTTGACAATAAAATATATTATTTTGTAATAATTCCAAGAGCTTTCAAAGTAATTTGCATCTCGTCATATTGCGCCCTAACCTGCTTTTTCCACTCCTCGCCAGAAGTAGCATCTGCTTGAAAACCTAAACTTTCAACAGTTCTAATAAAATCAGGATCTTTTGCAATTTTTTCAGAAACAGCTATCAGCTTTTGTTTAATCTCATCAGGAACACCTTTAGGAACAACAATGCCAGACCAACCATAGTAATTACCCGCATAGCCCTGCTCTGCAAAAGTTTGAACATTTGGATATTTATTACTTTTTGCGCCAATAGCCAGAATTTTAAGCTTATTTGACTCAACTAAACTTTCATAATTTGGCGGAAATAAAAAACTAATATCAGAATAGCCGCCAAGCAAAGAAGTCGCCGATTCAGCGCCAGAATTATACGCACTAATTCGAGAACTTACCTTGTTTTGAACCATCCAACTTCTAAAAGCAAGAGCAAGCCATGAAGTAGGAGAAGGATCAGCAAAAACAAATTTCCCAGGATTTTTTTGCGCATCTTCTTGAAACTCTTTTAAACTATTCCATTTCGCATTTTTAGACACAACAACCGCACTATTACTAAGAATAAAGCGAGTGATATAATCAAAACTATCTAAACTCAAATTGCCCGTACTAGAAATAAGGGGCACCATAATACAAGGGCCTGCTTGGCCTAAAAATAAAGTATAACCATCAGGATTGGCCTTAGAAGCAAATAAAGTTCCTGTCAAACCGCCAGCGCCAGTTTTGTTCACAACAACAACTGACTGCCCAAGCTCTTCTTTTGCGAATTTAGCCCAAATTCTAGCACTCAAATCTGAGTCGCCGCCAATCCCAAAAGGACTAACAAGAATAATTGGCTTAGATGGATACTCCGCTTGTGCAGCAAGCGGCATTCCAAAAAATACACAAAGAGCAAATAACATTGTAAATAATTTAGCAAACTTAATCATAAAGCCTCCAAAATAAAATGTATACAAAACAAGTTTGCACTTCTTAGACTTAATTTTCAAGTAAAAAAGTCATAGAAGATACTTTTTTTTACATTAAATTATACTCATTATTACAAATCTTATTCATACAAGCGACAAAATGAAAATTCATAATATAAAAAACAACTTAGAAGCACAGTCTTAAAAAATATAAGACATAAAACAAAATAAAATTGCAAGAAATAACAGCGATAAATCAAGAAAATAGAAAACGTAAACCTAATAAAATAAGCACTAATGCACCTAAAATTTCTGCTTTTTGCCTAAATCTATCACTAAATAAATACCCCAGCCTTACCCCAATAAAAGAAATGCTAAAGGTTGTGCAACCTATGATAATAACAGAGATAAATAGTGATAATGTATAATGAAATCTAAAAACAAGTCCAACTGCTAAAGCGTCTATACTTGTTGCTATCGCTGCCATAAGCATCGACATAAATGCAAGAGGATTTAATGCAACTTCCTCTTTAGCGTCATCTTCGTTTTTTAAGGCATTTTTTAGCATATTTAGACCTAAATAACCCAAAATAACAAAAGAAATAATTCCTGAATATTCATCAACAAATGTATTTACACTTGCGCCAAGAAAATATCCAATTATTGGCATAAGCATTTGAAATAGTGCAAAATAGAGAGCAACAATACAGGCGGCAAAATTACTACGATTAGGAAGTTGCACGCCCTTGACAATTGACACAGCAAAAGCATCTAAAGAAAGCGCAATACCAATAATAAAAATTTCAATAATAACCATAAGTGAATCTCCAAGCCGACCATCAAAGCCAATATATCTCCAAAGCAAGTGTATACATGATTTTTAAAATGTAAAGATAATTATATATGCTTTAAAATTGATTTTTTAAACAATAAAATAAAGACCTTACAAAAAAAATTATAAGGACTTTATACTTTATTTCTGAACAAAATTATTTTAAATCGTATAGCGGGGTGAATATTACTATTTTTTCATACTACGTTTTGAAGCTTTAAGCGGATTTATTTTTGCAGCTTTTTCTTTTGGTAAATCTTGTATAAGATGTTTATTTGAATCAAAAACTTCTTGATAATCTAAACCCAAAGCTTCAATTCTGGCTTGCATAGGCTGACGGTTTGAAACCCTGTTTGGATCTGCTAAATTTTTGTCTAAATATTTAACTTGTGTGAGATATAAACCTCTTTGATCAATTGCTAGAGCTAATTCTTTGTCATTTTCTTGCACATTTTGAATAATCATCGAACTTGCTGTTCCAAATCTTGTAATCATTGTTTTTTCCTTTTATGTTATTATGTTATATTTTATTTTAGCATGACAATTAGTGTATACTTCTCTATTATTTCTTTTGGAAACACACCCTCATATCTTATCTTGCTATTTTCCCTATTTTTCAACGAATAGTTAGTTATTCCTAACCAATATTCTAAAAAAATTATAGCTTCTTGCGCAAACATTTGAGCAATAGGCTATAAATTCTATATAGCTTCTCTTCTTGCGAAATTAAGAAATTTTTCAGCCAAAACGGAAGGTGCAATATGTTGATTTGCCACATCTGTAATTTGCAAATAAGAACTTTCATTCATAGGTTGGCTTGCATTTGCGCTTTGGAGTTCGTATTCAAAGGCTTGACGCAGCATTTTGAACGACTCTTCTACTTCAGGATATAAATTATCTTCTCTCCAAGGCAAACGTAATTTATGCACCCAAGCATTCCCTTTATGCGAAACTAATTCTAAACGATAAAATCCATTATATTTAGGAGCTTCCATTCTTTCATCTACATTAGGATAACAGAAATCACGCCACGATTCTACTGGCTCTGGAATGCTAGACTGCAAAAGAATTGGCGGTAATGCTAATGCTTTTTCAAACTTTTCGATAGTCAAAGAATATGAAAGAAGTGGGCGCAAATTGCCTCTTTCTTTTTTTATAGACCATTCAATTTTCATATTTTTCTCCTTTTTACAAATAAATAACTTCACCAAAGGGCGCTTGCTTTTTTTCTTTCTTTGTTGAAACCCAAAGCACAGGATACATTGGCTCTTCAGGGAAATAGTCACATTCAAAATCTGTAAACCATAAAAGGCAAGCAGGTTGAATATTTTCTTTATCAAGATAGTTTGGCACATCTCTATAGCTAGTTCCACCGCCACCTTGCACAGAAGCACGCAATGGCCTATCTGCTCTTGTATAACATTCATGCCTTTGCACCTTAGTGTCGTGATACATAATAAAGAGCGTAGTGTCGTAATTTTCTAAAATATTTTCGAGCTCAGCACAAAACATCGACAAAGCATTTTCATCAATCGACCCAGAAGCGTCAATAGCAAGAGCCATAATTGGAATGCGTGGTTCATTTCGTGAAGGTAAATATAAATCTTGTGAAATATAGCGTCTATTTGGGCTAGACCATGTAAAATCGCCATCGTTACAATTTTCTATAAAGCGTTGTAAAAGGCTTTGCCAATCGAGTTTTGGACGCACCAATGATTGATAAAGGCGCAGTAAGCCAAGAGGTACATCGCCTTGATTTTTAGAGCTTTGCATAGCTTGGCTGAGCTGAACTAAAGCTTCTTGCTCTGCCATTTGCATATTTTCATTATTTTCTTCCGACAAGAGAGGGTGATCTTTTATTTCTCCAAAAAATTGAGCCTGCACACTTTGCGTATTAGAGCTTGAATTATCGTCTTCACCTTCTGTATTAGCCTTATTATCTTTTGGCGCTTCCGTATTTTCGCCCTCGTCTTCCTCAACCTTTACCTTAAATTTATTCTCGTCCTTGCCCTGCTCTTTATTTTCATTATTCATGCTCCCACCAGAACTTGCATCATCGCTTTTATCAGTTCTTTCAGCTGTTTGGGCATTTTCAGCACCACCATGAATATCTTGATCATACAAGCGTGATAATTGAACATAAATTTCATCTACACTCATGTTATCATAAGCTTTATCGTGTATAATAAGGCTTTCGGGCAAATTAAAACCTGCTTCAATGAGAAGACTATTAATCGCATAATCGCAAGCTTTGTTCCATAAATTCACATCACGCCCTTTGCGCCTAATGTGATGATTACAAGCAATATGGAGAATTTCATGCGCCTGAGAAGCGATAATATGTTCATGTTTTAGTATAGAAATGAAGTGCGGATTATAGGCAAGAGTTTTACCGTCTGTCCATAAATTCGGGCAATTTGCATCTGCTTTAAGCTCTAATTTAAGAGCCAATGAGCCAAAAAAAGGGTGCGACAAAAGAAGCTCTGCACGGGCTTTTTGCATACGCTTTAATGCTGTATCTTCTAATAATTTTAGACTATTTTCTTGCATGTCTTTTTCTTGCATATATTTTGCTTGCCCATATTCCAATATTACATAAGTACGTGTGAATTCTCTTGCGCCCATTTTGCAAAGGCTTGACTATGCACAATATTTTCATCATTGCATACGGCTGTACGCATAAGTAGCACTGAAAATTCTACTGGCATACGAAGAGCATAAGCAACTATATTTTCAATATTTTGGCTTGTAGCCTTTGCACCGAGCGCTTCACATATAGCATAAAGGGTTGCTGGCGCAGTTGGCACTTCGATAGTGTGCGGATCTGCAATAATACTGTCTATGGTTGGCAAATCACGCCAAACATCTAAAAAACCTACAAATTCTGTTGCCGCAGTAAGCCCTACTGTGCCTTGAAATAATTCATGTTCAACAGAGGCATGCGCCGAAGCATCTAAAATTTTTGACACAAATTCCCATGAACGAGGCGAAGCAAAAGCTTTACTTGAATTTTGCGGATCAAAATCATGTAAAAGACTTGGCCTAAAACGAAGAAAAGCTATAATTTCTTTGCGTATATTTGATTTTTCTGCCCACATAAGCCAATCTTCTAAATAAGTTTGCATATCTATATGCACCATTCTATTGGCTAAGGCTGTTGGCATTCTATGCGTCACAGCTCTATCTTTTTCACCATTGCCCGCCGCAACAACTGTCCAGCCGTCTGGCAAAACATATTCTCCAATACGTCTATCAAGCACGAGCTGATAGCAAGCCGCCTGCACTAAAGGAGGAGCTGCATTCAATTCATCAAGGAAAACAATGCCTTGTTCTGTATTATCTTGTTTAGGCAAAAATGAAGGTGGACACCAAACAGCCTGACCATCACTTGTAACTCTTGGCAAACCACGTAAATCAACAGGATCAAGCAAAACTGCACGTATATCTATAATTTTATAGCCTTTTTCTTTTGCAACTTGTGAAATTATTTGACTCTTTCCAATTCCGGGCGCTCCCCATAAAAACACAGGTTGCTGAATATCAATGAGCGTGTGTAGCGAAGAAATTACTTGTAATGGATTCACTTTGCTTTCCTTTTGTTAGATTTAGAATCACATCCTAATACTTACACAAACAAAAGTCAATTTGTTTTACTTAATAAAGTTTAGCAATATAAACTTTTGAATTATATGCGATATTTATTACTTGCTTATTTTTTTCCCTTGTTATATATACATCAGAATAGTTTTTTTTCGCTATTAAGGAGAATATTTTGCCAGAAGATCGTGAAAATAAAATATCATGCAGTAATTTCACCAATGAAATGGAAGTTGCTCTTGAAGTATTGTCAGGAAAATGGAAGTCTACAATTTTGTGGAGCTTGCAAGATTCTGAACAAATCCGTTTTAATGAATTTCTTAGAATTATTCCAGGAATTACACAAAAAATGCTTACACAGCAATTAAGAAAACTTGAAGAAAATAAACTCATTACACGCACAGTCTACCCTAGTGTGCCTCCAGTTGTTGAATATGCATTAAGCCCTCTTGGCCAAAGCGCCATACCATTATTAGAATCACTCAACAAGTGGGGCAAAACAGTAATTAAGTCATATAATACTGACGAATAGCCCCTATTCAACCTAAAGGTAAGCTAATATCCTTTTGGTGCGTGGCATACTTTTTAGTGAGCAACAAACATTAAAGTGCCTTCTTGCGCAAATTTTATTCTATGTCTATAAGAGATGACTTGTTTAATTTTTAACACATAGGATAAAGAAAAAATGAAAAGATTTACAGTTCCAAGAGACATCTATTTCGGTGAAAACGCATTAGACCATTTAAAATCAATCGAAGGCAAAAAAGCTATTATCGTTATCGGTTCAGAAAGAATGGTTCAAGACGGCACAGCAGCACTCATTCAAGGCAACTTGAAAGAAGCTGGCATTGAAAGCGAACTTTTTATCGGAATTGAAGCTGATCCTTCAGTTGAAACTGTTATGCGTGGCGTTGCTGCGATGAATGAATATCAACCAGACATCATCATTGGTGTTGGCGGTGGTTCACCTATTGATGCTGCTAAAGCTATGTGGATTTTCTACGAAAACCCAGACTTCACTTTTGAAGAAGCTGCAAAACCATTCAATCTTCCAACTCTTAGAAGAAAAGCAAGCTTTATTGCTGTAACAACTACAAGCGGAACTGGTACTGAAGTAACAGCTTTCTCAATTATTACAGACGAAAAGAATAATATTAAATACCCAATAGCTGACTACAACATCACTCCAGACATCGCTATTGTTGACACTAATTTAGTTAAAACACTTTCTCCACTTTTAGTTGCAAATACTGGTATGGACGCAATCACTCACTCCTTTGAAGCTTATGTTTCTGTTGTTGCTAACCCAATTACAGATTCACTTGCTCTAAAATCTATTGAAATGATTGTAGATAATATTGTAAATTCATACAATGGCGAAAAAGCAGCAAGAGATGAAATGCACATAGCTCAATGTATGGCTGGTATGTCTT
>CAYJDN010000004.1:0-24344 GCA_964368925.1 uncultured Desulfovibrionaceae bacterium
TGTACCTAAGGCTGCCCATACTGTTATTGATACAACAAAAAAGGGAAAAAATTTCTCTTTTTCCTTGCTCAATACATTAAAAGAACGCATGCTTCCTCAAACAATCGACACACATTTCAAGGCAAATTACATTAATAAAAGCCTAATAAAAGAGAATGAACTCAAAGAGATGGAAGATTTTTCTCTTGCGCTTAGAAACACAGAATTATTAGAAAAAATCAATAAATTCCGCTCGCTCTTTGTTCCACAAGATTTCCGTATAGTTGTACTTGGCGAAGGGAAAAGAGGAAAAACGACATTGATTAATGCGCTTTTAGGTAAGCAAATTTTACCTACAAGAGCAGTTTTGCCAGAAACCAATGTTATTATTGAACTTTCCTATGCAAAAGAACCATATATAGAAGTAGATTGGCTTGATGAATTTGAATTTGACGTTCTTGAAAAAACTTTGAAAGACGACAAGGAAAATATTCTATTAAAAGAGAAAGTTAAGTCATTTAGAAATATTTTGGAAAATGATGCAATTCTAGAAAATCTAAAATCCGTAAGAATCAATCATATTGATGAATTGCATGAATATTCTTCTCCAGACGGACTATACACGAGTCTAGTAAAGAAAATTCGTATAGGATTGCGAGAAGAAAGTTTGCCTAAGGGCGTTTTACTTGTTGACACGCCAGCCACAAATGCAAATGACTCATTTTTACACTATCTTACGAAAGATGAATGCCTTAAAGCAGATTGCCTTATTGTACTTTTAGACGCTCGCCAGCCTGACAGCTATTCAGAGCTACAATTATTAAAAAATATTGTCCAACACGGGCGAGCGGTAAAAATTATAGGTTTACTCACATTCCCTCTTGAAGATGAAATTGAATATATGCTCTCTAAAGAAAGAGCTACGCAAATTTTGCAAGAGGCTATAAGAGAAGTTCCTGAAATTACATTATTAAACGTTTTTTCTTTCAATCCAAAAAGTGTTATTGAATATTATGAAAGAAGTCAAAATGCTTTGAAGCAATTTATGAGTCCTAAACTTGATTTAGAATACACAAAATTTCTTGAAACTTTGACTGACACTATTCATGCGCATGCTGACAATGTGCTTTCTTCTGAACGAATGGAAAACACCTATACACATCTTTGTAAGAGTTTCCAAACTGATCAAGATATATTATTATCCAATTATTCAAAGACATTACCCTCTAGTCATCATAGAGCTTTGCTTGAAAAGCATGCACAAAGTCTTGCGCAAGCTACTGAAAATTATGCTTCTCATGCACGTGCTTTAATTGTTAATGCTTTGAACGACATTGAGGAATGGCATAGGCAAAGTATTAAAGCTATTGAAAATCTTGAAGATAAGATAGTTTTAAATCTTGTAAATGAAATGCACATGCACGCCAATCGTTTAGGAGATAAATTTGCTAAAGAAGCGGAATGGAAAGAATTTGATGAAGTTATTTCGTCGCTTATCAGCAAGGAATTATTAGAAGAATTTAAAGATGAACAGAGCAAACATTTAGCGACTTGGGAAAGTAAGATCCAGAATTTCAATAGAGAAGCAGAGCAAATTTCTTCGGATTGCTTAGAAAAATTACAACAAACTTCAGAAGAATTAAACGTGTTATGTGGCTCTAGTTCTAGCTTTGATCATTTATTAGTTCAAACTAATTCATATATGCAAAAAATTACTCTCTTGCTATCTGGCGCTGGAGTTGGTATGCTTGCGAACATTGGCATTGTGAATATCATTGCACTTGGCACAGCTGGCCTTGCTTTCTTTGCTAATCCTATTGTTATCCCCTCTGCTCTCTTCCTTGGTTTATCGGCTATGGCGTTGAAAAAATTCACTAATCCTAGTAAGGTAAAAGAAACTTTCTTGCAAAGAAAAGAAGAAAAAATCAAAATCTTTACAAGTAAATTAAAGGAAGAACTTATAATACAAGCGAATGAAATTCAAGATGAATTGCTTTTTGCTTATTCGAGTTCAATCCATAAATCATTAGCGCCGCCTCTTGAAATTATCGCTTCAGAAGCGATTAATATAAATCTTTATTTAGAAACACTAAAAAAACAAAATACCTATACAGATATAAAAGCATGCACCACACACGAAGCTCTCGAAATCACAGAAGAAATTTAAGCCTTTTAGCGCTTATTGCTCTTCTATTTTTAGCAATAATTTGGGCTTTGTCGGCAGGAGCTTATGAAATTAAAGCTCTTGATATTTTCAACATCTTCCTTTCAAAAATTGGTATGAATAGTATTGATAGTGCACAAACTATTGATAGTATTCAAGAAACAATTATTTGGAAAATTCGTACTCCACGCACAATTCTCGCTATTATTGTCGGTATGGCTTTAGCGAGTTCTGGAACTTGCTATCAAGCCGCCTTTAGAAATCCGCTTGTAGAGCCATATATTTTGGGCGTATCTTCTGGGGCGGCCTTTGGTGCGGCTCTTGCCATTGTCTTTCCTCATACTTTTGGTCAAGTACAAATTATGGCTTTTGCCTTTGCCTTACTCGCTGTTTTCCTTGCACATATTCTAGCAATGCACAATAATATGCGCTCGTCCGTCACCTTAGTACTTGCGGGTATTATTATTGGTGCGACGTTCACAGCGCTCGTTGGAATTTTGCAGTATATTGCTGACGATACGGCTCTAAGGGAGCTTACTTTTTGGACTATGGGCGCATTGTACCACGCCACATGGAATGATATTTTCACAAATGCACTTGTCACAATTCCCGCACTCATACTTATTTGGCTAAGCACTTGGAAGATGAATGTTCTTTCTTTGGGTGATGAAGAAGCGCAAAGCCTTGGTATTTCTCCTACAAAATTAAGACTGTATATACTTATACTTGCGACATTAGTCGCCGCAGTAACTGTTTCAACGGTTGGCATTATTGCTTGGGTTGGTCTTATGATGCCCCATGCTTCACGTTTCTTATTTGGTCAGGACAATCGTTATGTATTACCAGCCTCAGCGCTGATGGGAGCGATTTATATATTAGTTTGTGACACGCTTGCTCGAACAATCACTGACACTGAAATTCCTATTGGCATTATAACTTCCATTTTGGGAGCGCCTTATCTTTTATGGCTTTTGCGTTCTAAGGGGAGCGAACTTTATGCAAGATAATAAAATATTAGTTGCAGAGCGCATTTCCTATCGCTATCCTAATACTGAGCAAAATTTGCTAAATGACATATCTTTTGGAATTGAAAAAAACGCTCTTTGTGGCTTGCTTGGTCCAAATGGTTCTGGAAAGTCTACACTTTTCCGTTGTTGCATGAATTTTTTACAAATACATGAAGGCTCTATCAAAGTACAAAATGAGCATATACACAGCCTAAATCCAAAACAATTAGCGAAATATATCGCCTATGTACCCCAAGAACATAAGCAACCTTTTCCTTTTTTAGTGGAAGATATGGTTCTTATGGGGCGCACATCTCGCATGAATTCAGCTATTCGCCCAAAACAAGAAGATTTAGACATTGCTAATATTTGCATGGAAAAAGTAGGGATAAGTCACTTACATCACAAACCTTTTAATCAGTTAAGTGGTGGTCAAAGGCAATTAGTCCTTATTGCTAGAGCTTTAGCTCAAGGCAGTCCACTTATGCTCTTAGACGAGCCAACTTCTGCCCTTGATTTTAATAATCAAATCTTGCTTTGGGAATTATTACAAGAGCTTACAAGCGAGGGAATTACTATACTTGTGTGCACGCATGATCCTAATCATGTGCTTTGGTTTTGTAATAAAGCTCTCATTCTTTCACAAGGAAAATTGATAGCTGAGGGTCACCCACACACGCTTTTGCAAGAAAATGTTTTTTCTCAAATTTACGGGAAAACTTTTCATAGCATTGAATTTAACAATTCTTATATGATTTATCCTACAAAACTTTTAAAGGCTCAATCGAAATGAAGCAAAAAAGATTTATCATATCAGCCCCTTCTGGAGGTAGTGGAAAAACGCTGACTTCGCTTGGTTTATGTAGAGCCTTAGTAGATTTAGGGCATAATGTCCTGCCATTTAAAAAAGGCCCTGACTATATTGATAGCGCTTGGCTTCGTCTTGCAGCAAAGCAAAATACATATAATCTTGATCCTTTTTTCCTAGAAAAAGAAGAATTGCAAAAGCATTTCTATAATGTTTGCGCCAACAAGCCTGAATCTATAGCTCTTATTGAGGGAAATAGGGGGCTTTATGATGGTAAGGATATTTTTGGCTCGGCTAGTACTGCTGAATTGGGCGCTCTTTTGGACATTCCTATCTTGCTTACTTTTGATGCAAAAAAGTCTACACGCACCCTTGCAGCATTAGTTAATGGTATGATTAATTTTGATAAAAGGTTATCATTTCTAGGGCTTATAATAAATAACATAGCCTCAGCTCGCCATGAAAAATCTATTTATGACTGCATAAATTATTATTGTGACATTCCTATTCTTGGCTTTATTCCTCGCTTTAAATCCAATCCAATACCAGAAAGGCATCTAGGGTTAAATTTAGATATACAAGAGGATAATGATGATATTTTAAAATTTTTATCGAAGTCATTTAGAGAGCAGATTGATATTGATAAACTTCTGAATACATTAGAAAATCAAGCAGAGCTTCCTTATTCTTTTCAAGCAGAAAATATTGAAGTTAATGAGAAAAAAGTAAAAATTGGCTATATTTTAGATAAAGCTTTTTGGTTTTATTATACAGAAAACCTTGAAAGTTTAGAAAGAGAAGGAGCTGAATTAATTCCACTTTCTCTTTTTGACAATGAAGAAGAATTGCAAAAATGGGATAGCATAGATGCTCTTTATATTGGCGGTGGCTATCCTGAAGTATATGCTAAAGAACTTTCACTTGCGCCAAGTTTGAAGAAAATTGTAGAGCTTTCGAATAAAAATCTTCCTATCTATGCGGAATGTGGCGGTTTTATGGTGCTCACAAAAGCCATAAAGGATAGCGAAGCGTCCTACTCTATGGCAGGCATTTTTGATATTGAACTAGATTTTCATAGAAAACCGCAAGGTCTTGGATACATTGAAGGAAGCGTTATGCAAGACAATCCTTTTTTTCCCAAAGATAGCCAAATTAAAGGGCATGAATTTCATTATTCTATACCTACAAAAAAAGTTGAAAACACTCTCTTTACTCTTTCTAAAGGTGTTGGCATGGGCGAACATAAAGACGCTCTTCTTTATAAAAACACTTTTGCTTCCTATACGCATATTTATGCGCTCACACATAAAGAATGGGCAAAAAATTTCGTTAAATTAGCCAATACTTACAAAGAAACAATAGGTTAAGATATGGCAATATATAAGAAAAATGTAAAAAAACAAATCACACACAAGCAAGTTGATCTTGAAGAGTTAGAAAAGAAAATTGGCTATGTTTTCATAAACAAAAGCTTGCTCATTACTGCACTCACGCATTCTTCTGCAATCAATGAAAAAGCTGATAAAAGCCAAACTTTTCTTAATGATCATAATGAAAGGCTTGAATTTCTTGGAGATGCCATACTTGAGCTTCTAATATCAGAAGAACTTTTTTCTCGCTTCCCTAGCGAACGTGAGGGACTGCTCACCAATGCAAGATCAAATTTAGTGAATGAAAAAACTTTAGCAAAGATAGCCACAGAATTGACTTTGCACGATGCCCTCTACCTTGGTAAAGGCGCAGAAAGTCAGCAAGCACGTGCTTTACCATCAATTCTTTCCGATGTTTTTGAAGCGCTCATAGCCGCAATTTATTTAGATGCACAAAAAAATAATAAATATTCTAATCCCTTAGAGCCTTTGAGAGAACTTATTAAATTAGCTTACAAAGGCTATTGGCCAGATAAATTAGCAGAAAAAAAATCTAAAGATTATAAAACCTTATTGCAAGAGTACACACAAGCACATTTCAAAGACGCTCCAAAATACGCCTTTATTTCTAGTTCTGGCCCTGACCATCAAAAAGATTTCACTATTGAACTGCTCTTACCAAATAAAGTAAAGATAAGACAAACAGCTAAAAATAAAAGAACAGCAGAACAAGAAGCCGCTAAGCAAGCTCTTGAAATATTAGAAAATAATAAATAATTCTATCGCTATGTTAGAGCAATTTTAAAATAAGATCTTATATTGCCCTAAACACACAAACCGTGCCTGAAATTAAGATTGTAAGTCGTAAAATCAATGTAAATAGCTTTATATCGAGTTTTGCCACTAAAGGCTTTGCTATGGTCAAACCAATAAGTACAGCTGGCGTTCCCCATGCAAGATAGGTAAACATTTCTTGAGTGTATAAACCTGCATAATAATGAGCAAAAGTAGTAACTATTGTAGTAATAATATTTGTGCAATGCGTTGTGCCAAAAGTGGTTTTTGTGTCCCACCCTGCATAAAGTGCGTAAAGGATAAGCGGAGGGCCTGCAAAGGCTATTGAACCATTAAGAAAACCAGATGAAAAGCCAGCAATAAGCGCATAGAATGTATTTGTTCTGTATTCGCTTACCTTCTTTTTTTGCAGCATTTGCCACAATACAAAGACAATTAAAATACCGCCTACTGATAATTGAATAAACCTTGCAGGCACATAGACCAAAATATATGAGCCAAGCAAAACACCGGGTAAAACACCTATAAGCATGCGTATTAATGTAGGAAAATGGCAATACCTCCAATAAACTGCTACCATATACGCAGAAATCAGCAAAACGAAAATCGCAGTCGTTGGCACAAGTAAGGTTGCTGGCATGAAGAGCGCAGTTACAGGTAATGCAAGCATTGCACCGCCAGAACCAGTTATTCCATTAAAAAATGAAGCAACAATCCAAATAAGGAAAAAGTATATATGATGTGCCATTGCAATCCTAAAGATAAGTATCTGAAATTATAATTAGTATGAATAAATAAAATAAATCAAACTTTATTTTTTTGCTAAAGCCATAATCAGTTTTATTCTATTTATTTGATTTGTTTCACTTGTTGAGGCGTCATAGTCAACGGCTGTAATATTTGCATGCGGATAGCGACGTTTCAATTCTTTGATAACGCCACGACCAGTAATGTGGTTTGGCAAACAACCAAAAGGTTGCATACAAAGAACATTTGTCACACCATCTTCAATAAGTTCAACCATTTCAGCTGTTAATAACCAGCCCTCGCCTGTTTGTTGCCCTAATGAAACAATACCTTGAACTTTTTTCTTCAATTTCCTAAAGGAAACAGCAGGATGGAAGCGTTTACTCAAAGAAAGCATACAGGAAACTGGTAAACGCAAGGAAAGGAAAAGACGCAAAGTAATATTGAGCGCAACTGCCATTTTCTTGCTTGTACCAAGTGTTTTGTGGTTATAAACACCGCCATAAACATTATAACTAAAGAAGTCGAGCATGTCTGGCATTACCACTTCGCCGCCCTCTTCTTCAATAACTTCAACAGCTCTATTGTTCGCATCAGGGTGATATTTCAACAAAATTTCACCAACAAGCCCTACTCTAGGTCTGCGTGGAGCATCAGTCAATTCTAGAGCATCAAATTCTTTAATTATTCCACGTACATTCTTATAAAATGAGATGAAACCTTTATGTTTAAGCGTATCTTGCATACGAGCCGTCCATTTTTCAGCAAGTGCATCAGCACTTCCCTTAACTTTTTCATATGGACGAGTTCTAAACAGAACACGCATCAGCACATCACCAAATAATATACTTTGAATGAGCCTTACAAAAAGAGGTAAGTCAACAGCAAAGCCTGTCTGCCCCTTGTTTGTCGTAAGGTTAAAAGTTACAATAGGCACATTCTCAAGTCCTGCACTATTGAGCGCTTTGCGCAAAAAACCAACATAGTTTGTCGCCCTACAACCGCCGCCAGTTTGCGTGATGAGTAGGCCAACTTTATCTTTATCCCAACCTTCTTCTTTTACAGCATGTAAAAATTGCCCAATAACTGTAATTGCAGGATAACACGCATCATTATTTACATATTTCAAGCCCATTTCAATAGCTTCACGTGGCACTTTAGTGAGTAAGTGAGCCTTATATCCGCCTGCTTGAAGCGAAGATTCTAAGAAAGGGAAATGCAAAGGAGCCATCTGCGGAATCAATAAAGTATGCGTAGGCACCATTTCCTTGGTAAATGCAGGATAATCTAAGCTCTCAAGTCCATCATAAACATTTTCATATTTCTCTAAAAGTGGCACTTGCTCTTGCTTTTCTTTAGCATTCATAACCGCTAGTAAGGAACGTATGCGTATGCGAGCCGCACCAAGGTTAAAGCCCTCATCAATTTTAATTTGTGTATAGAGCGCTTCCCTATCTGTAAGGATTTCTTCGCTTTGTTCAGCTGTTATCGCATCAAGTCCGCAACCAAAAGACACAAGTTGCACAAAAGCAAGCTGCGACGGAGAATTTGTCACTTGATGTGCCGCTCTGTAAAGGCGGGCGTGATAAGTCCACTGATCAACAAAGGTTCTTTCAGGAATTTCTTCGCTCAAATAAGAAATACTATCTTCGGTGAGCACGGCAAGCCCCATACTATTAATAAGCTCTGGAATACCATGATTTATTTCAGGATCAATATGATATGGATGTCCTGCAAGAACAATGGCTTTTTGATTTTTTAGCTTAATTGAGGCAACAATTTCAGCGCCTTTTTGTTCAATATCTTCTTTAAATTTCTTTTGCGTTTGAAAAGCTTCATCTATGGCTTTAGAAATTTCTTCCTTACTAAATCTCGCTAATGGTGCTAATTCACTTAAATTTGCGTGCAAAGTTTCCCTATCAAATGAAAGAAAAGGCGCATAATAAGGCATAGAATTTTCACGCAATACGCTAATATTATTATAAATTAATTCAGGATAGCCCTGCACAACAGGACAGTTATAGGAATCGTCTTGATCGCCAAATTCTTTATGTTCATAAGGCAAGCAAGGATAGAAGACAAAGTCTACTTTTTTATTAATTAAATCGTATATATGTCCATGCGCAAGTTTTGTAGGATAACAAAGAGCTTGTGATGGAATTGTGCTAATGCCTAAATTATAAAGTTTTTTTGAAGAAGTATCAGAAATTTCAACTCTAAAACCAAGTGTATGAAAGAAAGCAAACCAAAATGGATAATTTTCATACATATTTAGCACACGTGGCATACCCACAGTGCCGATAGTACTTTTTTCATGCGGAATATAATGATCAAAAAGTCTTTTATATTTGTAATCATAAAGATTATCTAAAGATTCTTTGACTTGGATTTTTCCTGCGCCTTTATCACAGCGATTACCTGAAATAATTCTTTTGCCGTCAGCTAATTTTGTTATGGTGAGAACACAATGATTTGTGCAACCTTTACAACGAGTTGAAGAATTTTCTACCTTAAAAGTTTTTATTTCTTCACGTGAAAGAATTTCAGGCAGGGCTGAAAAATCTGCTTCTTGCTCTTCTTTTAGGCTTAAATATTTTTCTTTAGCCATGAGGGCTACGCCATAAGCACCCATAAGGCCAGAAATGTCCATACGAGTCACTTTTCTGCCAAGAGTGATTTCTAAGGCACGCAAGAGTGCAGTATTATAAAATGCGCCACCTTGCACCATAACATGATCGCCAAGTTCTTCAGGAGTAGCAATGCGGATAACTTTATAGAGGGCATTTTTTACCACTGAATAAGAGAGCCCAGCAGCAATATCGCCTAAAGGAGTGCCTTCTTTTTGCGCTTGCTTTACTTTTGAGTTCATAAACACAGTACAACGTGTGCCTAAGTCCACAGGATGTTGCGCTTTTTCAGCAGCATCAATAAATTCTTCTAAACTGATATTTAAGGATTTTGCAAAGGTTTCAATAAAACTGCCGCAACCAGCCGAACAAGCTTCATTCAATTTTATACTTTGCACCATTCCCTTACCAATTTGCATACATTTAATGTCTTGCCCGCCAATATCAAGGATATAACTTACTTCTGGCAAGAAGAAACGTGCCGCATTAAAGTGAGCAAGTGTTTCAACTTCGTCTAATGTAAGCTTGAGCGCTTCTTTCAATAAAGCCGCTCCATAACCAGTAGCACCTGAGGCAATGATGTTGCAATTTGCAGGCATTTGAGCATAAATTTCATTGAGCATTTCAACAGCAAAATTGAGTGGTTCGCCTTTATGCGAAGCATAATAAGAATAAACTAGTTCATTTTTTTCTGTGAGTAATGCGGCTTTAATTGTTGTTGAGCCTGCGTCTATACCAAGATAGAGTGGAATTTCTTCATCACCACTTAAGCTAGAAAAATCAGTATGTTCAACATTATTACTTGTCGCTCTTTCATGTAAATATGCTTTACGTTCTTCATCAGAAGTGAAAAGAGCCGATAAAATACTAGTTCTATCGGCTTGTATTGGTTTTAGCAAAACATTAGCTATATCTTTGATTTCATTAGAAGAATATAAAGTTTTTTCAGCTTTAATTTCATGCTTCATTGCATAATAAGCCGCACCTAAAGCTACATAATATTGTGAATTTTCAGGAAAAAGTGCTTGAGTAGATTCTAATTTTAAAGTTTCAATAAAACGCTGTCTAAGCATATCAAGAAAAGTTAGCGGGCCACCTAAAAATAAAACATTTCCTTTAATCTCACGGCCACAAGCAAGGCCACCAATCACTTGATCGACAACAGCTTGGAAAATCGAAGCGGCAATATCTTCTTTAGCACTCCCCTCATTCAACAAAGGAAGTATGTCAGTTTTAGCAAAGACGCCACAACGTGAGGCGATAGGATAGATGATTTTATAGTTTTTTGCTAAAGTATTCAAGCCCGTTGCATCAGTGTGCAAAAATTCTGCCATCTGGTCGATAAATGCGCCAGTACCACCAGCGCACGCTTCGTTCATGCGTTGCTCAATGCCATTTGTGAGAAAGATAATTTTACCATCTTCGCCACCAAGTTCAATACAAACATCAGTTTGCGGCAAACATTCTTGTATGGCCGTAGTAGAAGCAATAACCTCTTGCACAAAACCAAGACCAAGCTCTTCGGCTAAGGCAATTGCGCCAGAACCGCTCAAAGTAAGGCTGTACGATAATGAGCTTTTATCAATAGAAAGATTTTCAGTATTTTCTACAAAGTCAATAGCATCAGTAAGAATACGAGATACCCAAATTCTTGTTTGCGAAAAGTGGCGTTCATACTTAGAATAAAGAAGATTTCCCTTATCGTCTACCAGCGTGACTTTTACCGTTGTTGAACCAACATCTAAACCAATATATATACAATTCATGTTATACCTAATGTAAAACTTTTAATATAAACTTTTTCCAAACATGCCATTAATAGTAGAAAATCTTCAATCTGTCAAGGTCTAAAGCCAAGACTTCAAGTAAAAGACACTGTGTTTTTAAAATAATTGATCAAGCAAAGCATCAACGCTAGCCTGATCAACACCAGCAGTCGGCCCTTTGAGCTCAGAATTTTTCACTTCTTGACTTGTCAATTCATTTATAGCATTTGAAGACAAAGCATTCTGTTCATTTGCTTTACTCTGAACTTGAGGAAGAATGATATTATAATTTTGTTCAAAGCTCGCCTTAATCTGCTCTAATCTGTCCATTGCTTTCTTTGTTCTTTGTCCAGCAAGGTCTTGAAAAGAAAGAAGTGTAATCATTTCAGTCATATCAACAGTAAGACTTTCATTTTTCTCAAGCAATTGACTTTTCTTGTCAGCTGAGAGTCTTTTCTTTTGCAATAATTCTTTAGCTGGATCTTGATTTTCCATTTGTTTTTCTATCAAGTCCATAATTGAAAATACTGCATTTTCAGTTTCGTTTAAAACAGCTTCTAATTGCTCTTTTGCTTCAATAAAAAGTGCGGCTAACTTTTCTTCTTCTGTTAAAGTGGGCATAATATCCTCTTTTTTATCTAAAATTAAGCATTTGTAATGCCTTATTTGTACCAATAACTATGACTCTATCATTTGCTTCAAACATCGTGTTTCCTTGAGGAATATGAATAACATTATCTCTTAGAATACACAAAATCAAAATGCCTTTAGGAATTTTTAAATCTTTGAGTGGAATATTATTATAAGGCGAATCATCAGCGATCTTTGTTTCAATAATTTCAGCTTCATCAGTACCAATACTTACAGAAGCAAAAACCTTACCCTCACTCAAAAAGTTCATAAATGAATTCACCGCCGCAAGCTGTGGACTCACGCTATGTTCAATACCAATAGAGGAAATAATGGGCATATAACTTGCTTTATTCACCCTAGCAACAATATCTTTAATACCTAAATTCTTAGCAAGCAAACAAGTAAGAATATTTGTTTCATCATCTTCCGTTACAGCAACAAAAACATCCATTTTAGGAATGTTTTCAGAAACAAGCAATTCTTTTTCTCTTGCATCGCCAACTAAAACCAGTGTCGAGGAAAGTTCAGAAGCAATTTGTCTTGCTCTTTCTTCTTTTAATTCAATAAGTTTTACTTGTATGCCCTTTTTTTCAAAAAGCACAGCAAGCTCTTTGCCAATATGGCCAGCCCCCACTATACAAGCAGATGAAAAGAAGGCATTTGCCTTGTTTAAGGCTTTTAATAATGCTTTTTGTGCGCCAATTCTATAGACAAAATAAACAACATCGTCCTTCTCAATTGTGTCTTCACCAGAGGGGATAAACAAAGTATCACGACGCCTAATCGCCGCTACAAGTATACCATCTGTATTGACAATATTTCTAAAATCAATAAGCGAACAACCAAGAAAATCGCCACTATCCACCTTATAGCAAACCATGCGTACTTGACCATTTGCAAATTCAGCATAATCAAGAGCCTCAGGCAAAGCAAGCAAACGGTCAATTGTGCGCACAACTTCTTTATCAGTGTTTACCATCATTTGAATGCCAAGCCCGCTCTCTTGCATCTGATTCGCATAAATATCATATTCAGGCGCACGCACCCTTGCAAGACGTACAATCTTCGGATTCAAAATAGAAGCAAAAACAGAAACAAGGATATTTGTGTCGTCAACATTCGTTGCCGCAATGCACACATCTGCGTCTTTTATACCTGCTTGCTCCAAAATTCGTGGATTAGTTCCAGAACCATGAATAGTGCGAACATCTAAATGACTTTCTATGTTTACAAGCTTTGACGCCTTTGAGTCAATCACCGTGACAGATTTTTTGTCACGTGAAAGCTTACGGGCAAGCTGATAACCAACTTCACCAGCGCCAATAATGATAATATCTTCATACCTATCTTTAGGCGTTTGAGATTTTGCTCTATTGAAAATGCGTAACATTAAAATTCCAAATTGCTTGGTGTTCTTGGGAACGGAAGGACATCACGTATATTACTAATGCCTGTAAGAAGCATAACAAGACGCTCAAAACCCATACCAAAGCCAGCATGCGGTGCTGTGCCAAATTTACGCAAATCTAAATACCACCAGTAATCAGCTTCGTTTTGCCCAAGCTCGTGTATACGTGACACAAGCTTATCTAAACGCTCTTCACGCTGAGAACCACCAATAAGCTCGCCAATTTGAGGAACAAGCAAGTCCATCGCGGCAACTGTTTCATTATCGTCATTCATACGCATATAGAAGGCTTTGATATCTTTAGGATAATTATAAACAGTTACAGGGCCTTTGAAATATTCTTCTGCTAAGAAACGCTCATGTTCAGTTTGTAAATCATGCCCTTTAATTACTGGAAACTCAAAATTTCTCTTTGATTTCAATAAAATATCAATGGCGTCATTATATGTTACCCTATCAAAAGGAGCGCTTTGCAAATGTTTAAGATTATCTAAAAGACCTTTTGAAACAAAATTATCAAATAATGTTAAGTCTTCAATGCAGTGATTAAGAACATAATCAACAACATAGCGAGTTAAATCTTCGCCTAATTTCATGTCATCATTCAAATCAGCAAATGCCATTTCAGGCTCAATCATCCAAAATTCAGCAGCATGACGTGGAGTATTAGAATTTTCAGCCCTGAAAGTCGGCCCAAAAGTATAAACATTTCCAAGCGCCATAGCGAAAGTTTCAGCCTCTAATTGACCAGATACTGTCAAATGAGCTTCTTTGCCAAAGAAATCTTCTGAAAAATCTTTTCTTTTTTCATTATATTCTAATGGATTAAAAGTTGTCACTCTAAACATTTCGCCAGCACCTTCACAATCTGCTCCAGTTAAAATTGGCGTATGGACATAATAGAAATTTTCCTTTCTAAAATATTCATGCACAGCATGCGCAGCAGCAGAACGAATTCTAAAAGCAGCGCCATACTTATTTGAACGTGGACGCAAATGCGCTATGGTTCTAAGATATTCATCAGTGTGGCGTTTTTTCTGAATAGGAAAAGTGTCAGGATCAGCAAGTCCAAAAACGTGCATATCTAAAGCCTTAATTTCCCACGCCTGCCCCTTGCCAGGAGAAGGTATTAAATCACCACAAATTTCAACAGCTGCGCCAGTATTAATCGGCATAGAAGAGCTTGTAAGCACTTCATAAGCCTTTGTACCAGTGTCAAGCACACATTGAATATTAGCAAGGCATGAGCCATCATTTATTTCCAAAAAGCTAAAGCCTTTAGAATCTCTTCTTGTGCGAATCCAACCGCAAAGACGAACGTTCTCACGCCCTTCGCTTGATTTTAATAAATCTTTTATTTGTATTCTTTGCATATATATCCCTCTAAGATTATAGAAAAAATTGTATATAATTTGCATAAATTATATCGAGAAAAGGCTATACAATAACCTTTCACAAAGCCCCTATATTGTGACAGTTTTTAGAGCATTGTCAAGTTTTTATAATAAATCTAATTTCTCTCAATATATTGATTTAATACAAAAAGCAAAAGAAATAGAAGTCTTTTGTTCATTTTTTTCTCATGTTTTTTGTTAAGCAATAATCCACCCACAATTCAAGCGAAATTATCGCCTGATTATTCTTACTGCAAAAAAAAGAAACAAAAAATGTTTTGTTTTAGGCAGAAAAATCGCTCGCTCTTTCTTGCACTTTAAGCGTGAGCGGTGTGAGATTAACAGGAGAAAGATCAATACGCATAGCCATTAAAGAACCAAAAGGTATCGTCATAGGAGTAATATTTATAGCCTTGCAAATAAAATTAGACGACCATAAAAAAGAAGGTAAACTCAAAGCAGCATACATCTGCGCTTCGCTCTTGTAGGGCAAATATTGCGAAAAATTGGCAAATTCTAAAGCCGAAAAAGCTGGTTTTAGGCGTGAAAAAGCAAGGCTATTATACTCCACCAAACATAGCCCTTGAGCTGTCACTCTTAATAGCTCTTCAAGAATTCTTTTTTTTTGTTCATTATTATATTCAGGACGAGAAAAAGTATGCGCCAAATATATAAAATCAAATACTTTTTCATCAAAAGGAAGATGATCTGATTGCGCTAAATAATATTCTATTTTTTTACCATTCTTCTCTTTTGCTTTTTCTAGACATTCCTGATTTGCTGCCAAATAGGTAACATCAAAACCCATATCCCAAAAGTAGCTTGGCTCAATGGTGGAATGATGCCCTATATGCAATAATTTATGATTTCTTTTGTGCCATGGCTCGATTATTTTACGAATAAACTTTTCTTCTACCATTTGCACATATTTCTTCTTCTTTACATTCATAATAATTCCAGCAGGTTAAGAAGATAGATTTGGATTTAGAAAATGATTAAGCCACCCACTTTGATAAGACTTGAATTAACTCTTTTGCTTGATCCATATCAGTAAGTGAGAATTTTGCAATAACTCGATATTCGCCATTACGTTTCTGATAGCGGCGGATAGCGAATTTATCGGCGCTATATTCTTCTTTTTTCGCCTGCCAATCTTGATATCTAAAAAGCATCGTCACAAAAGAACCTTTTTTGCTTATCATTTCTTTTTCAATTTCTTTTACTACAAGTATGCCATCTTCTTCATAATTTATGCTAATTGCTTCAATAGTGTCCATCATATTTTTTTCCTCTCTTTTCTTGTAAAGTACCAAAAAACATGTAATTTGTCTAGTCTTATGAAGTAAAGAAGTAAAATAAGAGAGTATTTTGATTTTTACTAGGGTATATTTCTAAATTTAAGTTATTTTTTTCAGGCTTTACAGAATGTAATTTAATGTTTATATTACAGAAACAAAAAATAAATTTTCAGGAGTAGCCATGAGTCTTATTTATAAGAAGAGTTCTTCGCGCTCTTTAACGCTTGAAAACAGAACTGAACCAGAACTCTACAGAGATCTATACCCATACACACAAATTGGACGTGTGGAATTTAACGGTGCCATACAAGCACCACTCCCCGCAGAAAGAATGTATATTACAGACACAACTTTCCGTGACGGACAACAAGCCAGACCCCCTTACACAGTAAAACAAATAGCGAGAATGTTTGATTTATTACATAAGCTTGGTGGAAAATCTGGTTTAATTAACGCAACTGAATTTTTCATGTATTCAGAAAAAGACAGAAAGGCAATTGAAATTTGCCGTTCACGTGGCTACCGCTTCCCTCGCATTACAGGCTGGATTCGTGCCACTAAAGAAGATTTGAAACTTGCCCACGACATGGAATTTCCTGAAGTTGGCATGCTTACTTCTGTTTCTGACTATCATATTTACCTAAAGCTTGGAAAAGACAGACAAAAAGCTATGGACGATTATTTAGCTTTAGTTGCACAAGCTCTTGAATGGGGCATTGTTCCACGCTGTCACTTTGAAGACATAACCCGTGCAGATATTTACGGATTTTGTTTGCCATTTGCTCAAAAGCTCATGGCCTTATCAAAAGAAGCTTCCATGCCTGTAAAAATAAGACTATGCGACACTATGGGCTTTGCTGTGCCTTATCCTGGCGCAAGCTTACCTCGTTCAGTGCAGGGAATTGTTCGTGCCTTTGTTGAAGAAGCAAACGTTCCTGGCGAATGGCTTGAATGGCATGGACACAACGACTTCCACAAATCGCTTATCAATGGCGTGACTGCTTGGCTTTATGGCTGTGCTAATGTGAATGGCGCTCTTCTTGGCTTTGGCGAACGCACAGGGAACACGCCTGTTGAAGCTCTTGTTATGGAATATATCTCTTTAACAGCTGAAGATAATGCCGCTGATACAACTGTTATTGCTGAAATTGCAGATTTTTTTGAAAAAGAATTAGAATATGTTATTCCGCCAAATTATCCATTTGTAGGAAGTGATTTTAACGCTACTTCGGCTGGTGTTCACGTTGATGGACTTGCAAAGAATGAAGAAATTTATAATATCTTTGATACAACTGAAATTCTTGGCAGAAGCGTGCCTATCATTATTACTGACAAATCTGGCAGAGCGGGCGTTGCTTATTGGTTAAATCAGCATCTCAAACTCACTGACGACAAGGAAGTAACAAAGAAACACCCTGCTGTTGGTAGAATTTATGATGAAATAATGAAGACTTATGAAAGCGGCAGAAATACTTCCTTTTCAAATAAAGAAATGGAAGTACTTGCGCATAGATTTATGCCTGAACTTTTCACAACTGAACTTGAAAGAATAACTAAATACGCAGGTAAAAAAGCTGGCGAATTATTACAAAAGCTTACAAATAATCTTCCTGCTAAAGACACAGATGCTTGTAAGGCTATACTTGAAAAGGCAATTGAAGAATATCCTTTCATTCAATATATGTATATTATTGACACTAAAGGACATTTGGAAACTTCTGCCTACACTCACGAAAGCCCATACAAAGAAAAATATGAAGCTATTGATCCAGAATTAGTATACAGTGCTCGTGAATGGTTTAAAAATCCTATAAAAACTGGGAAATTACACATAACACCTGTATATCAATCGCATTACACTTCGTTACTTGTTGTTACAGTTTCACACGTAATAACAGACGATAAAGACAATATCATAAGCGTGATTGGAGCAGATATTCAAATCCACTCTCTATTGCATCATGCACATATCTTTGAATTGGAAAAAGAATAGCCTTGTTAGTTTTAGGAATTGAAACATCTTGTGATGAAACAGGATTAGCCTTAATAGACGAAAATGGAGTGCGTGGAAGAAAGCTTTCTACTCAAGTAGACTTGCACGCACTCTTTGGTGGAGTTGTGCCTGAACTTGCCTCGCGTGAACATGCAAAAATTCTCCCCATCCTTTTTGACAGTCTTTTAGAAGAGGCCAATATCAAAGTAAATGATATTGAGGGCATAGCTGTAGCTAATGGCCCTGGATTGCTTGGCGCTTTATTAGTAGGTGTTGGCTTTGCAAAGTCGCTTGCTTTGGCACTAAACATTCCTATTGTTGCCGTCAATCATTTGCATGCGCATCTAGCTCTTGTTGGCTTGAATGCCAATAATTTGAATGACAACTTCCCTCAAGACACAAAATTATCGTTTCCAGCCCTTGGGCTTTTAGTGTCAGGCGGACACACACATCTATATGAAATAAATGACTTTAATTCATATAGAGTGCTTGGACGCACTCTTGATGATGCTGCTGGCGAAGCTTGTGATAAATTTGCAAAAATGCTAGGCCTCCCTTATCCTGGCGGCGCTTTGGTTGATATGCTTGGAAAACAAGGTACTGTGCAAAAAAATCTATTTCCAAGGCCTTACACAAAGAATGATAATGTTGACTTTAGCTTTAGTGGCTTAAAAACTGCGGCTTCTTTATTTCTTTCTAATAATCCAGAAGCTTGCTTGGAAAAATCTACAAGCAAATCAGTGCTTACTCGTGCGGAACATCAAGCACGCATAGAAAAAGCGCCACAAATTCTTTCTGATGCGGCGGCTTCTTATCTCTATGCTATAGCTGATACACTTGCGATTAAAACTGCTCGTGCCTTTGATTTATGCGAATCGCCGCCTACCTGCCTTATATTAGCGGGTGGCGTTGCAGCAAATTCATTCATACGTGAACGCTTTAGCCTCTTAGCAAAAAAATATCAAATACCATTATTATCTCCCTCGCTTGCTTTGTGCACAGATAATGGCGAAATGATTGCCTATATTGGTAGGGAATTACTGTTAAAAGGCATTTCACATTCTTTAGACTTTCCCGCTTTTCCACGTGGCAGTGTGCTTAGCAATTAATAGCTAAACCAATTTGGACGCATTGAAATAAAATAATACAAAATAAATTCTATCAATTTACGTAGTTATCATAAAAATGTAATAAACATTACATAGAAAAATATAAAGAAAACAAATAGAAAAGCGAATATCCAGCCTTAAAGCAGATATTCGCTATTTTTGTTTATTCAATATGCTAAAATTTATTCTTATAATAGAAGTGTTTACTACAATAAAAATTTTCAGTAAAAACCTATAATTATTTTCAAGCTATAAAATACATTAGGCTTCAAGTGTTTTTAGAATTATTTTTGCAGGGTTTCCAATGGCCTTTGCAAAATCTGGAACGTCCTTAGTTACTACGCTGCCAGCGGCTATTTGAGCATATTTTCCAATAGTTATACCAGGCAAAATTGTTGCATTTGCGCCAATTGAAGCATGTTCTTTTATTATCACAGGTTCGCAATTATATTCAGTATTTTTAGAAAGTGGATATCTATCATTGCAAAAAGTGGCGTTTGGGCCAATAAACACATTGTCTTCTATGCGCATACCGTCCCAAATTTGCACATTATTTTTAATTGTGACATTATCTCCAATAATCACATCGTTTTCTATATAAACATGTGAACATATATTACAATTTTTACCAATCAAAGCATTCGGCAAAATAACGCAAAACTGCCAAACTTGTGTGTCTTCTCCTATGGTATGATTTTGAACATCTGCTAAATTATGTATTGAAGGCAAAATTCTCTCCTTTTTTGTTTAAAAATATTGCAATATATAGCAATATTATTTTAATTTATTAAATATTGTGACTCAATTCTATGTACGTAAAAGTATGCCTATAATCATTAAAGCTCCAAAAAGAAAGTGAAATTTAGCGCTAAATTTTACTAAACCATCAAGCACTTCCCTTTCAACAGGCGCTTTTAATTGAATAATTTGTTTTGTCAGCATAGGAATAAGCAAAAGAGGTAAGAGCGCACTTGTTGGAATTATTTCCGTAACGGCAAGAATAACAAGACAAATATAGGCCATATATATCATATTTGTATAAAGCTCTAAAGCTCTTTCTTGCCCATAGGCCATTGCAAGCGTGCGTATACCAGCTTCTTTATCACTCTTCAAATCTCTAATTTCATTACCAAATAATATTACAGCTACTAAAAAGCTTATCGGCAAAGAAAATAAGCAAACTTGAAAATTAAAAACTGAACTTTGTATATAATACGCAGGAATCACCATAAATGAACCCATGAGAAAAAATACAAAAATTGTGCCTAAACCATAGTATTTAAAAGGATATTTCCCAGTAGTATAACAAACAGTTCCTAAAATTCCTAGCAATCCAAAAAGAAAAACAACAAAACCTTTATGATAAATCAATATTAAACCTAGGATAGCAGCTATAAATATGCACAATAATGCAACATTTTTAATCTGCTTTGCTGTAATTGTTCCATCAAAAAGTTCAGTATTCGTTTTTTTCACCATATTGCTTGAATCTACTCCCGAACTATAATCCCCATAAGTATTAAGTAGATTAGAAGCGGTTTGTAGCAAAATTCCTGCAATAAGTGTAAGCCAAAACAAAGGCATATTATAGGCATAGCCCTCATACCATGCTAACATAGCCCCCAAGCACACAGGAATAATGCTTGCGGTCAAAGTCCATAAACGTATAGCAACTATCCATTTTTTTAGAAATTCTATCATAATATTCTCTTTTTTAAAATTTTAGAAAGTTTGCTCTAAACTTTAACAACTTTATTAAAGTAGCCGAATTTGGTATATTTTTCAAGTTTTTTCTGCACATATCACTCATTCTTTTTTAAATATTTTCATAAAATTTGAATTTGATAAATGCCCCACTACAACTAGGGTGTGTTTCTAAATTAAGAGCTTTTTCTTTTTGGCAAGGAACAAAGTTTTTCTCTTGAGGGAGTTTATTTAAACATAAATGACCGAAAGAGAAAAACTTTTGACGATGCATAAGCACGATAAAAATGGAACTCGGCAATATAGCTAATTTTAGCTCAAGAGAAAATTTTTAGCTCTATAACCAAAAAGCAAAAGAATTAATTTAGAAACACGCTCTAAGAAATAATAGAAAAACAAAAGCTGGACTTAGAATTTGACAAAAGAGCTCCTTCATACTAAAATGCTTAGGCTGTTTAGCGAGATTACTTTCAAGGATATTATATGCTAAAAAAAGTATTATTACTTCTATTTACTTTTAGTCTTTTTGCTAGCCCTATCACTGCGGCGCAAATGGAATACATTTATAAAGGCGACTCAACAAATAAGGAAGATATTCTATTTACTTATACACATAATAAATTTTACCTAGGCGAAGGTACAAAGAGTGAGCCAATACTGACGCACTCATCTTTTATTGTATATGAGGGCAATACAACGCAAGATCTGCTTTGGCGCATGAATGAAGGTAAGCTCCATAAAGGCTCCGCCTTTGCACGTGCTGATTGTGTTGCAACTATCATAGATAACAAGATTTATTCTGGTTATGTTATGAATATTGAAGATGTTATAAACGACACTCCGCTCTTCACACTTGAAGGAAATAAAATATATAAAGGCGCTGAAATAACTCCTGAAAATTGCCTACTTACTTTTTCAGGAATCTTATCAGATAATAAACTTGTTTTTATTGCCTATGAATTAAGTCAGCCAAAATATCAATTAGAATTATCACAACAATAACACATAACTATAAAGAATAACATGAAATACAAACAAGAGAATAAAGATTCTATCCAATCTTTGTTTAATCAAATATCTGATAAATACGACACCTTGAACGATTTAATGTCTTTTGGCCTACATAAAAGTATAAAAAGACGTGCTGTGCAAAGAGCTGTGAAATTATTAGGCTATACACCTACTAAAATATTGGACGTTTGCACTGGCACAGGTGATATTGCTATTTATTTAAAAAAAGAATTTCCAAATGCTCAAGTTATTGGCATAGACTTTTCAAAAAACATGCTTGAAGTAGCAAAACAATCGCAAGATGCTAAAGACATTGCTTTTTTTGAAAGAGATGTTACGCAATTAGAAGAAGAAAGCCCTTTTGAACTGGAATCTTTTGACCTTATTATGGTGAGTTTTGGTTTAAGAAATTTGCCTGATATTGACGCCTATATGCAAAAATATCAAAAATATTTAAAAAAAGGCGGAGTGTGGACTTCGCTTGACGTGGGTACACCCCTTTGGTTTACAAAACCTTATTTCTATATTCATCATAATTTCATAATTCCTCTTTTTGCAAAGCTCACGCAAAAAGATACTGAACCTTATGATTATTTGATTGTAAGCACCAAAAATTATCCTCATCAAAGCGTACTTTGCCAAAAATTACGAACACATGGTTATGTTGATGTAGAAAATAAGAATTATTCTTGCGGAGTTATTGCGCAACAATTAGGAAAAAAAAACTAGGCTCTTCATTTAGAAACGCAACCTAATATAAAGAGGTATTATGAATCAAAGTTTAAATGTCGCTGTATGTGGCGGCGGAAGCTGGGGAACAGCACTGGCGCATATACTTGGCGAGGCTGGCCATAAAGTAGAAATTTATTTGCGTGATGAAAAAATTGCTGATGCTATCAATAAGCAGAATGAAAATCCACGCTATCTGCCTCATAGAAAAATTCATAAAAATGTAAGTGCTAGCATTGATAAAAATTGTTTAAAAGATAAAGATTTCTATGTGTTAGCAATTCCTTGCCAACAAGTACGCTCTTTTTTATATACTATCAAAGATATATTACCTGACAATGCGCTTTTTGTGAATAGTGCTAAGGGCTTAGAATGTCCAAAAGCGAACACAGTCGGCCAAATTTTGAAAGAAGTATTACAAGACAAATCACCGCAATACGCTGTTATTTCAGGCCCTTCCTTTGCTGCAGAAGTGTTAGACAATCAACCAACGGCCGTTGTGCTTGCTTCTGATGACGAAAAAACAGGGCAATGGCTAAGAGAAGTTTTTTCAAATTCTTTCTTTCGTTGCTATTCTTCTTCTGACGTAATCGGCGCAGAAATTGGCGGAGCGCTAAAAAATATCATCGCCATAGCTGCTGGAGTTTGCGACGGTCTTGGCCTTGGACACAATTCAAGAGCAGCACTCCTTACTCGTGGACTTGCCGAAATGAGCAGGCTAGGAACAGCTATGGGAGCTGACATTACAACATTTATGGGGCTCTCAGGGCTTGGCGATTTAATCCTTACTTGCACAGGTGATCTTTCTAGAAATAGACAAGTAGGCCTAAGGCTTGGCAAAGGCGAAAAACTCAATGATATTGTGAAATCATTAGGTATGGTATCAGAAGGTGTAAAAACTACAGAAGCTGTTTATTTACATGCGAAAGATTTGAATATTCGAGTGCCTATAACAAGTGCTATGTATGAAGTTTTATACAAAACCAAAAATCCACAAGACGTGCTTCGTGAACTTATGAGCGCTGAACTAAAAGAAGAAAAAATATAATTTTTCATTCAAAAAATAAATATATTATTACAAAAACTTAGATGAATTTTTAGTATATCATACTTAAGATATGTTCCTAAAAATGCTCTAAGTTTTTGTTATTTTTTGTTGTGTAATATTATTTAGTTTTGTAAATTACTTTTTCACATTGAAACATACTATTTCATTATAATAATTGATTTTTTTCATCATTAACACTTGCCATTGCTAAAATAGTAATTATATTAATTTCAGTGAGGGAATAATTTCTGATAATCTAAAATCAACAAAACTTGTAGCTAAGATTTTTTACTATTAGAATGAATGTAATAAGTACACGCACAATAACGAGCAAATGTATTTTATCTTCCACTTGTAAACAAAAAATTATCACTCTAAAAAAAGGAATGATATGGCGTTAAATTTCTCGGCTAGTGGCCTTGTTTTATGTTAATGCACTCAAACCTTATAAATACGTCTTTTAGTTTATTTTAGTATTGTTTTTTGTCGTTCAGTTAACTTTATAAAGTAATCCTAATACGCTTTGTTAACATGTTAATTGAAATTTCAACTTTCAACCGAACACCGAAAGAGCGCTTAGAGCCTTTCAATAACAATAAAACCTACAAAGATTTTGCTTTGGTTAACTCAAAAGAATTGTTTTGCTCATGATGTGTAGATAAAACTGTATGTCGAAGTGGCAAATAGCTTTGCACAAACAATCGCAAAATTGTATTTTGTTAGATTTATTTTATTGATAATGTTCTTAAGCGCT
>CAYJDN010000005.1:0-24003 GCA_964368925.1 uncultured Desulfovibrionaceae bacterium
ACATACAGAAGAAATTCGTGAAAATATCCAGCTTAATTTTGAACAGGCTATGCGCATAGAGAAATTTTTTGAAAATAAATTAAATATAGATTTGAAAGAATTTGTATTTAATAGTATATAAAGTATATTATTTATAATAAGGGGTTATAATAATGAAAGTTTTATTGTTGGCAGGTTCGTGGTCGCCTGAAGCAGATATTTCTCTTAAGGGGGCTAAGGAAATACAAAATGCTATGGAAGAGAATGGACATAGTGTTACTTTGTGTAATCCCTTATATGAATTTGATAATATTATTTCTTTAGCACATAAGCATGATGTTGCTTTTATTAATATGCATGGTTCGCCTGGTGAAGATGGATTGATTCAATCTTTATTATCGGTAGCACGTTGTCCTTTTCAAGGCGGCGATGCTCAATCTTCATTTTTAGCTTTACACAAAGCTTCTGCAAAACAGATTTATAAAAATGCTGGAATAAATACAGCAGAATGGCATTTTTTGGCTGTACGTCCTAGTAGAGAATGGAAGCCTAATTTTGATTTTCCTATCTTTATGAAGTCAAATACAGGCGGTTCAAGTATAAATTTGACTAAGGTTAATAGTTTAGATCAAATGCACAAAGAATTAGAAACATTTTTTGCATTAGGACATCAAGTTTTGTTAGAGCCTAATATTGAGGGTGTGGAAGTTTCTTGTGGTGTACTTGAAGTAAATGGTGTATTGCAGGCTATGCCTCCAGTGATGATAAAGCCTAAAGAGGGCACTTATTTTGATTTTGAAATGAAATATTCAGAAAATGGCGCAGAAGAAATATGCCCTGCTCCAATTGAAAAAAAACTCTATACTCAAGTTCAAGAATTAGCTGTAAAGGCACATAATGCTTTAGGATTAAAGAATTATAGTCGCACGGATTTTATAATTTCTACAAAGGGCGATATTTTTTGCTTAGAAACAAATACTATTCCAGGTATGACTAAAGCAAGTCTTTTACCAAAAGAAGCCGCCGCTATGGGATATAGTTTTAGTGAATTGCTAGAAATTTTATTACAAAATGCGATTCGTCAGCATTAATATTTTTAATCATATTTATAATAATTTTAGCAAAAAATTAGCTAGAAAAAGTAATTTTTTGTAAGTGTGGGTGGTTTTGCGTGTAAAACATTCAAAATCTATAGAGAAAGTAGGAATTAAATGAAAAATATAGTCTTTATGGGAACGCCAGATTTTGCGGCACACATTCTTGAGCATATATCACAAAATTTATTAGATATACATGCAAGAATTGTTGGTGTCTATTGTCAACCTGACAGGCCAGCTGGCAGAGGTAATAAATTGCAAGCGCCAGCTGTAAAAGTTATGGCAGAAAAATTACAACTTCCAGTTTTTCAGCCATTAAATTTTAAAAATGAAGAAGATATTCAAATATTAAAAGACTTAAAGCCTGATGTTCTTGTTGTTGCAGCTTATGGATTAATTCTTCCAAAGGCAGTATTAGACATTCCTAGCTTAGGTGCTTATAATGTTCATGCTTCACTCTTACCACAATGGAGGGGCGCAGCACCAATCCATAGAGCTATAATGGCAGGTGATATTCAAACAGGTATTACTATTATGAAGATGGACATAGGGCTTGACACAGGTGATATGTTAATTCAAAAAGCAATACCAATTGCAAATAATGAAAATTCGCTTTCTCTTTTTGATGCTTTAGCTGATCTAGGTTCAAAACTTATGGTTAGTTCATTAAAGCAAATCTTTGAAATGCGAGCAGCTTTTATTCCTCAAAATCATGCAAATGCAAGCTATGCTTCTAAGATATTGAAAGAAGAATATTTTATAGATTGGAATAGTAAAAGCATTGAGATTGATAGAAAAGTACGTGCATTAATGACAGCGAGGGCTGAACTTAGAGGACGTAATGATAGTTTAATCACGGTGCAAATTCTTGAAGGGGCTGTTGTAGATTATTCTAGGGCAGATGCGAAAGCTGGCGACATTTTGCTTGCTGAGAAAGACAATTTGATAATTGCTACAAATGATACAGACAAGGCTTTTTCAGTCATAAAAATCAAGCCTCAGGGCAAGAATGCGATGGCTATAAAAGATTTTATTAACGGTTATTTATAAAAGAGAAAATCTATGGATATTATGGAAATTGCTATACAAGATGCCCTTGTGGCATATAGAGAGCTTGTGGATAAGGCTGACAAAACTTTTGCTGATGTTCAAGCTAAATTCCCTGAGGAAGTGCGCTGTTATGATGGCTGTATTTCTTGTTGTCACTCACCTTTTGATCTTTCAATAATTGAGGCTATTGCTTTACAAAGAGCCTTTAAAACTAAGATTCCTTATGGTGGCTTACGTTCAGCTATTGCTACTTCTGCCACACAAACTGAAAAGATATTGATTAGAGAGAAAAAACGCTATCATCAACTTTCAAAAGAGGGTTATACTCAAGCTATGATATTGAAAGAAGCGGCGAAAAATCAATTACGCTGTCCACTACTTGGGCCAGAAGATTCATGTCTTTTATATGATGATAGACCAATCACATGTAGGCTTTATGGTATTCCTGCTGTAATTAATAGTAGTGTTCATGCTTGTGGTGAATCAGGATTTAAACAAAACACAGCGTATCCGACGGTATTTTTGAATAAATTTCAAGATGCTTTATCTGATATTTCTAAAAAGCTTCAAAAAGATATGGGTTCAAAATATAGAGAGCTTTATCTTGTTTACCTTTCAATCCCAAGTGTAATATTACAGCCAATTAATCATGAGTTTTTAGGTGTGAAAAATACAAGACCTATAAAGAAACCTACACTATAGGAGTGTTGCTATGCCTTTATATATTCCTGCTTCTGTTTATCGAGATGGAACTCCACAAGAGCTGACAAATGAACAAGAAGACAATAAAAAACAGCTTTATGATAATATGTCGCCACGCAGGCGTAAATTTATTGATAGAATAGGTTATGAAAATTGGGATCCATTCCCAAAACCGAATGATCCTATGGATATACGTGTTGATGCTACTGGTAGAACAACACAACAGCTTGTGGCAGAATTTAAGCAATCTATGGCTAATAAAAAAGTTATCCCTGGCTATGAAACTGGTCACGCTTTCGAACAAGGCGCTCTTGAAATGGCTATACATCTTGTAAACAGAGATGAGAAGTTTTTAGGAATGTCCGAATTTGCAGTATGGTATGCTAGCCTCCTTAAAAAGGAGGGACATGGCTTAGATGATTAATGAAAATTTATGATGTAGTTTAAAGGCATGGACTCCACGGGTTCACTTTGTTCACCCTCTGAGTGACAGCGGTAAAGGGATTTTTAATAATATTAAGTCCTCTTTCCACAGTCATTCAGAGCCCTTATTTCTCTATTTTGCGAAATAAAATAGTAAGAAATAAGAGGCGTGGAATCCATGCCTTTAAATGTGTTTATATATTTAGCACAAAACTCTTTAATAAATGAGTGACACGCTAGAGAGATTTATAGTATTCTATATCTTATAAGTTAATACTTCCGCTGTCACTCAGAGGCACGCAGTGCCGTGGAGTCCATGTCTTTAAACACAAATTAGTATAAAATCTACCAAAATTTTTATAATGAAATCATGGAAATCTATGTCTTTAAAAATTAAATATTTTAAATATGTATAGCAAATATTGACGAAAGAAAATAAAGTATTATATTTTTGCTGACCACTTAACTTAAAAGGAAATGAATATGAAAGAACGTTATGATGATATTAATGAATATATAGCAGATCTTCAAAATGAAATTGAAGGCAATCCAGATTGCGCTAATCACCACTATAACCTTGGTTTAGCCATGCTTTCAGTAGGCGATATGGACGCTGCGGAAGCTTCATTTTTAGAAGCTGTGCGCCAATCAACAAGATTAGCAGAAGCCTATGTTCAATTAGGTGGCATTTGCCTACACCGTGGCGATTATCAAGGCTGCTTAAACTATAATGAAGAAGCAAAAAATTGCCGTCCTAAATTTGCTATTGCTCAAGCTAATATTGGCTTTGCACTCGTACAAATGGGAGAAGTTGAAAAAGCTATCACAGCTTTAAATAAAGCTTTAAAATGGGATCCAAGCCTAGTGCAAGCCCTCACTACTCTTTCTTCAGCTCACCTTATGAATAATAATGTTGACGCTTGTATGAAATTAGCTAAAGAAGCATTAAGATTCCAACCTGGATTTGCTCCTGCTTGGCAAAATGTATCATTAGCACATATGGAATTAGGGCAAACTGGCGAAGCTGTAAAAGCTATGGATAGAGCAATTGAATTAGGTCATGATGTGCCACAAGCTTATCGTGAAGAAATGGAACAATATAGATAATTATATAATTGCACTTTGAGTAAAATATTTTACTGTATTCCTATGAAAATAGAGAATAAACAGTGATTTCATATTTGAATTGCTATTGGAATAATAGGACTTAAGGAGTTATACCATGTGGGAATATACAGAAACCGTCCACGAACATTTTCTAAATCCACGTAATGCTGGTGCTATGGACGATGCAAATGCTATTGGTGAAGTTGGCAGTTTAGCTTGTGGCGATGCGCTTAAGCTCTATCTGAAAATAGACGAAAACGACATTATTACAGATGCAAAATTCCAAACTTTTGGTTGCGCATCTGCTATTGCTTCATCTTCTGCACTCACTGAAATGATTAAAGGCTTGCATATTGAAGAAGCTGAAAAAGTAACAAATAAAGACATTGCTGACTATCTTGGCGGACTTCCTCCAGAAAAAATGCACTGTTCTGTTATGGGTGAAGAAGCTTTAGAAGCGGCTATACGTAATTATAAAGGACTAGATCCTATTGAGCATATTGATGACCATAGTGCTCTAGTTTGTAAATGTTTTGGTATTACAGAAAATCAAATCCGTGATGCAATAAAACAAAATGGCCTACAAACAGTAAAAGAAATTACAAACTTCACTAAAGCAGGCGGTGCTTGTGGTAAGTGTAAGACAAAGATTGAAGAAATTATTGCACATGAACAAGGCGTAAAACCTGCTATGCAAGAAATTAAGCCTGTAAAAAGCTCAATGACAAATCTTCAACGTATGGTAAAAGTACAAGCTGTAATTGAAAGTGACATTCGTCCTCGTTTGTTACAAGACGGCGGAGATATTGAACTTATTGACGTTGACGGCATTAGAGTTATTGTTGCTTTACGTGGCAAATGTTCTTCATGTAGAGCGTCACACCTCACATTAAAGAACTTCATTGAAAAATCCTTACGTGAACAAGTTGAACCAGCTATTGAAGTTGTGGAGGCATAATCATGCTTATTAATAATCCTATCTATTTAGATAATAATGCGACAACAAAGATTGCACCCGAAGTTGTTGAAGCTATGATGCCTTTCCTTACCGATTATTATGGTAATGCTTCTGCTATGTATTCTTTTGGTGGACAAATAAAAAAATCTATCGTCAATGCTCGTGAACAAGTTGCTGAACTTGTCAATGCAGAAGCTGATGAAATTGTTTTCACTGCTTGCGGTACTGAAAGTGATAATGCTGCAATTTATTCTGCTTTTGCTACTCAACCAGAAAAGAAAATTCTTATCACAACTAAAGTAGAACATTCAGCAGTGTTAAATCCATCGCAAATAGCTGAAAGCAATGGAAAACAAGTTATAAGGCTTGATGTTGATGAACATGGACAATTAGACTTAGCACAATTAGAAAATATATTAAAAACGCAAGCAGATGATGTAGCATTAGCTTCAATAATGTATGCAAATAATGAAACAGGTACGCTTTTCCACATGGATAAAATAGCGCAACTTGTAAAATCTTATGGTGTTTTGCTTCACGTTGATGCAGTACCAACCATAGGAAAGCATGATTTAGACTTGCAAAAATTGCCTATAGATTTTCTTGCTATGTCAGGCCATAAAATCCATGCTCCTAAAGGTATTGGCGTTTTATATGTACGCAAAGGTACACGTTTCCGCCCTTATCTTGTTGGTGGACATCAAGAAGATGGTAGACGTGCAGGCACAGAAAATGTTCCTTATATCATAGGTTTAGGTAAGGCTTGCGAACTTGCTAAAAATTATTTGCAAGACGGCGTTTCAAAAACTATGCAATTACGTGATACACTTGAAAGCACATTGCAAAAAGAAATTCCGCTCACTAAAGTAAATGGTGATATTGCCAACAGGCTTCCAAATACCACTAACATTTCTTTTAAGAATGTTGAGGGCGAAGCTTTATTGTTGATGCTTAATTCTTATAATATTTGCGCTAGTTCAGGTTCTGCTTGTACTTCTGGTTCTTTAGAGCCATCACACGTATTAAGAGCTATGGGTATAGACTATACTTATGCGCACGGTTCTGTACGTTTTTCATTATCTCGCTATACAAGCGAAGACGAAATAGCAAAAGTATGTGAAGTTATGCCTACGATAGTGAAAAATCTTAGAGCTATGTCACCATTCAAAGATTAATAGATGAGCAATATTTTGCAAAATACTATAAATGAAACTATAATCTTTTCTTGTGAGCATATACGTTTACAAGATAAAATTAGATTAGATGCTTTCTTAGCAGAAAAAGCCGAAATTTCAAGAGCCCAAGCAAGTAAGGCTATTGAAAACGGCTTTTGTCTTGTCAATGGAGAAAAAGCTAAGAAAGATTATAAAGTGCGTAAAACTGATAGCATAAGTTATGTTGCAGAAGTAATAAATAATGAACTTCTAGCCGAAGAAGGTACATTAGATATATTATATCAAGATGATGACTATGTTATTATAAATAAGCCTCCAAATCTTACAGTACACCCAGCCACTTCGCAAACAGAAGGTACATTAGTACATATTCTTCTTTCTCATTTTCCACAATTAAGAGAAATGGAGGGCGATAGACCCGGTATTGTGCATAGAATTGATAAAGATACAAGTGGTATTTTAGTCATTGCTTTGCATGATAAGGCAAGAAGAGCTTTAGCAGAGCTTTTTGAATGTCGTGAAGTACATAAAGAATATTTAGCCTTAGTACACAATATAACGCCACTCGAAGGCACGATAGAGCACCCAATCGGCAGACATGAAAGTAATAAAACAAAGATGGCTGTTAAGAAAAATGGAAGAAGTGCTTATAGTGAATATCGTGTAATAAAGCAAAATAAAGATAGAAATTATAGTCTGTTAGCCGTAAAAATTCATACTGGACGAACACATCAAATCCGTGTACATTTGTCTTATGAGGGTTATCCTCTCATGGGCGATAAGGTCTATTTTGCAAAAATCAATAAGGAAATTCCAACAGCTTTTAAGGGCATAGCTCAAAGGCAAATGCTCCATGCTTGGAAAATTGCCTTTACGCAACCTCTAACACATGAGCAGGTTGAAATAACTTGCCCCCTACCTAAAGATATGAAAGATGTATTAGAACTATTAGAGCATAAGACAGAAAAGTTTATTATTACAGGTAATCTTGTTGCTGGCAAAACTACAGTTTTAGAGTATCTTAAAGAATTAGGATATCCAACTTTTAGCGCAGATGGTTATGTGCGTGAACTCTATTCACAAACAGGCGATGGAACTTTCTTGCTCCGTCGTGTTTTTGGCGAAGAAATTATCCCTCAAGACGCAGGGGTTGATAAAGAAGTTTTATTCAAGCTTTTGCAAAATCCTGAGAACAAAGAAAAGGTAGAAAAAATAATCCACCCATTAGTAGAAAAAGAGATGCTTGCATTTTTTGCTAATTGTGAAGAAAGAGGTTTGAAAAAAGCTTTTGCCGAAATTCCAGCCTATTTTGAGAGCGTAAATTTCAATTCTGAAGCTAGAAATGAATATAAGGTCATTTGCGTCACTGTAGACCCACAAGCACGTGCAAATAGACTAAAGTCTCGAAATATCGACGCTGAGCGAGCCTCAATAATAGGCTCTTGGCAAATGCCTCAAGATGAGAAAATGCAAAAATGCGATATTCTCATCGAAAACTCAGGCACGCTTGAAGAACTTAAAGAAAAGTGTAAATTGCTATAATATCTTTTTCAAAAAAATTAAGTATTTTTTTAAAATAAATTGGCGATTGTTAAACACAAGTAGAAATACTTGATTTTACAATCGCCAGTTTTTATTTAAATTTAAACTTTATTTAATAAGCTCTCTTTGCATTCCCGTCAAAAAAACAAAAAAGCAAAAAACCAAAAAGCAAAAGAATTAATTTAGAAACACATTCTAGAAACTTATTGGAAACTCTCTAAGCAACCTTCCAATATACTGCATTTGTCTTCTTTTGGCTTCGTGCGAAGTCATTTTCTTGTAATCGGAAATAGCATCAATAATATCTTCATGTACTTCCATTTCTTGTAAAGTAGCCCTTGAAAGTTTTAACAATTCGTCAGCTTTGTCTTGCATAGCCGTACTTTCACGTTTTTTTTGCGAACGGCTTTTATATTCAAGTTCAACTATACCATTTTCATCTATTTGAAATTTTTTCTTTTTTTTCATAATACTACCTTAGTTTGAAAAATTGAGTTTGCAAAGAATTTGTCTATTATTAATATTTTGTAAAGGCGGTGGATTGTCACATTCTTGGTCAGCATTCGGACATCTATTTTTAAATCGACAGCCTAAAATAATTTCATTTGGTGGAGGAACAGAACCTTTTATTGTGGGTAATCTGTCTAAATATCTATTTTTTTCGCTTGGGATTGAGTCAAACAAGGCCTTTGAGTAAGGGTGCATAGGCTTTGCAAAAAAATCTTGTGCTTTGGCAAACTCGACTATTTTTCCCGCATACATAACAGCTATATTATGCGCTATCTTCTTTGCCACTGACATATCATGTGTTATGAAAATTAGCCCTAAATCGTTGTTATCTATCAGGTTGTTTAGCAAGTCAAGAATTTGAGCTTGTGTGTCCACATCAAGCGCTGTTGTGGGTTCATCAGCAATAAGTAGAGCTGGCTTACAGGCAAGCATCATAGCAATCATAACACGCTGTAACATACCACCAGAAAATTGATGGGCATATTCCTTTATTCTTTTGTGCGCATCTTCAATGCCAACTTTTTCAAGTAATTGAATGGCCTCTTCTAGCGCCTCTTTCTTTGACATTTTCTTATGTCTTATAAGAGGTTCTGCTATTTGATCGCCTAATTTAAGCACAGGATTTAATGCGCTCATGGGATCTTGAAAAATCATTGCTAGTTCATTACCACGAATATTTGTCATTTCTTTCTTAGATAAATTAAGCAAATCTTTATTATTAAATTCAATTTTGTCAGCTCTAAGCCTTGCTTCTTGTGGAAGTAATTGCATAAGCGCTAAAGAAGTCATGCTCTTGCCACAACCAGACTCGCCAACAATGCAAAGTGGCTCTTTCTTGTGTAAGCTAAAAGAAAGATTATCAACTATAGCATAATCTTCAAAGCATACGCTCAAATTTTGAATGTCTAATAATGGCTTGTTCATAGTTATTTTATGTTCCTTGTCCACTAGGAATATTCTTTGAACGCTTAATTGTCAAGGGATTAGCACAAGAGGAAATTATATGTATGTTTTTTCGGATATTATTAAGGTTAGAGTAGTTTTAAACAGTATGAAAACTGCTCGAAGGGCATGGACTCCACCAAAAAAGCAAAATTCTTCTGCCATACTTTCATTTGTCTTTTGCATAGTGCTGTGATATACAGGCATTATGACAGACAAAAACAAAAACAAAGCTAAATACTACCATAATCCGAAGAAGTCCAAGCTTCAAGAGAAGTCGAATATTTTAAATTTCATTCCTACAAGCAAGGAAGAAATGCTTGCTAGGGGTTGGGAAGAGCTTGATATACTTCTTATTTCTGGCGATGCCTACATTGATCACCCTTCTTTTGGTTCGCCTTTACTTGCACGTTTGCTTGAGAGCAAGGGTTATAGAGTGGGCATTATTGCTCAACCAAGATGGGAAAGTGTAGATGATTTTATGGTCATGGGGCGTCCACGTTTATTTGCCGCCATTTCTGCTGGTGCGATTGATTCTATGCTTGCGCACTATACTGCTTTTAGAAAGAAAAGATCAGATGATGCGTATACCGAGGGCGGAAAAGCGGGTGCAAGACCAAATAGGGCTGTTACTGTTTATGCGAACATGATGCGCAGGGCTTTTCCAAAACTGCCTTTAGTTGGTGGTGGTATTGAAGCGAGTTTGAGAAGAATTTCTCACTATGATTTTTGGTCAGATTCTTTGAGAAAGTCGCTTTTACCTGATGCTAAATTGGATTTACTTTCTTATGGTATGGGTGAAAAAGCTTTAGTTGAAATTGCGTATAGGCTTGATAATAAAAAGGAATATGAGAGCGTACAAGACGTATTGAAAGGCATAAGGGGCACGGCAAGAATTATTAAAACTGAAGAAATTAAAGATTATAGCGATGCTTTAATTTTGCCTAGCCATGAAGAGATTTTAGCTGATAAGAAGCTTTTAATTGAAGCAAGTCTTTTGTTGGAAAAACAAGTGCACCAAGCCAAACAAAAAGCGATACAGGCCTTTGAAACGAGGGCTATTCTTATAGAAGAGCCAGCGGAATTACTTAGTACACAAGAACTTGATGCGCTTTATGCTTTACCTTTTACTCGCTTGCCGCACCCAAAATATAAAGAAAGAATACCTGCTGTTGAGATGATGCAAACGTCAATTACTTCACACAGGGGCTGTGGTGGTGGTTGTTCATTTTGTACTCTTGCAATTCATCAATCACGACACATTACTTCACGTTCTGAGCAATCTATTTTAGATGAAATTGACAATTTGAATAATCTTCCAAAATTTCATGGACATGTGAGCGACATTGGAGGGCCATCTGCAAATATGTGGGAGGCTGAATGTAGTTCAGATTATTCAAAATGCACTCGTTCAAGCTGTATGCACCCCAAAATCTGCAAATTTTTCAAAGTAAATCAAGAAAGACATATTAATATTTTACGTAGGGCTAAAGAAGTAAGCAATGTAAAAAGCGTGAGAGTTGCTAGTGGTGTACGTTTTGATTTAGCGCTAGAAGAGGAAAAAGCGCTTAAGGCGTATACGGGTGAATTTACAGGCGGTCAGCTCAAAGTTGCTCCTGAACATTGTGTTTCTCATGTTCTTTACGCTATGCGTAAGCCCGATATTGATTTATTTGAAAGATTTCTTAATGCTTTTTATGCTCAATCTAAAGAAGTGCATAAAGAACAATATGTTATTCCATACCTCATGTCTGCTTTCCCTGGTTGCACTGAAAATGATATGCAAAAAATGAAAGTATGGCTCAAAGAAAGAAATTGGAAACCTCAACAAGTTCAATGTTTTATACCAACGCCAGCAAGTATTGCTACAGCTTGTTTTTATGCTGAATGTGATGTTGAGGGCAATCCTATTTTTGTTGCTAAAAGTGATGCTCAAAGGTTGAAACAACATTATTTACTTGTGGGCGAAGTTGCGAGAAATGAGAAATCTAGCTTTGCGCCAAATAGACCGCAGGGCACAAGATTAAATAAATTTAAACATGATTCAAACAAAGATAATTCTTTTAGGGCAAATAGCTCACAAAAACCAAAATTTCAGGTTAATAAGAAACAAGAAGAAGAAAGTAGAGGACAAAATAAATATAGAAGAGCCTATAAAGCTACATAAAGTTGATGGAATGGGAAAAAACAATGCCATTTTCTTCAATTAAAATAATGCGATATAAATTGAGCACAAAAAATATCTTTGTGCGATTAGTCGTCTATGCTTTATGTATTTTATTTTGTTTAGGCCTTTTTTTGTGGCTCTGTTTGCATTTTTCTCCCTATCCTTATAAAGATACTACTTTATTAAGCGATACTTCTTTTTCTAGGCAAGTGCTTGATAAAAATAATAATTTATTAAGATTGACTCTTTCAGAAGATGAAAAATACCGTTTATATGGCACATTAGAAGAAGTGAATGCAAACACGCAAAAAGCTTTGCTTTTATATGAAGACAAGCATTTTTATAGGCATTTTGGCGTGAATCCTTTTTCTTTAGTGCGTGCTTTCTATACTTCTTTTATCAAGAAAGATAGGATTGTGGGCGCTTCTACAATTAGCATGCAAACGGCAAGACTGCTTTTTGGCTTGAAAACAACTACTATAAAGGGCAAGTTAAAGCAAATTTGGTATGCCCTATTGCTAGAATATCATCACACAAAGCATGAAATATTGCAGGCTTATTTCAATCTTGCGCCTTATGGGGGCAATATTGAGGGCATTTTTGCTGCTAGTCGAATATATTTCCATAAAACAGCTTCTAATCTAACTTTAGACGAAGTGCTTGCACTTGTACCTATTCCACAAAATCCAAGTAAAAGAAATCCTTTTGCTAAAGATTTTGAAAAAATCCGCTCTTTATTTTATGATAAATGGCTTGAGCATTTTCCTGAATATATTATGAATAATCAAGCTCTTAGTGTTTATTCTATTAAAGATATTCCTTTCCTTGCGCCACATTTTACGCAAAATGTGCTTGAGCAAAGTGAAAAAAATACTATGACTACAAGCCTTGAAAGTCATATTCAAAAACAAGTAGAGCAAAGCATTTCTGCTTTTGTGCATAGGCATGGGCTTTATGGAATACATAATGCTGCCGCCTTGCTTGTGCATGCTCCTAGTATGGAAATCAAGGCCTATGTTGGCTCAGCGAATTATTATAATGAATCTATAGATGGTCAAGTTGATGCTCTTATTGCAAGGCGTTCTCCTGGTTCTACGCTAAAACCCTTTATTTATGCTCTTGCTATGGAACAAGGATTGATACATGAGGGAACTGTCTTGCTTGATATTCCTCTTTCATTTAGTGGTTATAATCCTGAAAATTATAATGCTGAATATTCTGGCCCACTATCTGCGCAAAAAGCCTTAATATTAAGTAGGAATATTCCTGCTGTTAATCTTGCATCAAAGTTAGAAAATCCAAACCTTTACGAATTTTTAATTCAAGCAAAGGTTGAACTTTTGCAAAGTGAAGAGCATTATGGTTTAAGCCTTGTATTGGGTGGTGCGGAAGTTGAGGCTTTAGAGCTTGCAAGATTGTATGCTATGCTTATAAATCAAGGTTTAGAAGAAGATTTAATTTTTGAAATAGAGCCAGAGCAAGAGCAAAAACAAGAGCAGGTTTATAGTCTTTTGTCAAAAGAAGTTGCTGCAATTACTTTGCATATGCTTGAACATGATCAATATTATTTGCAAACCCGTAAGGGTACAATTCCATTAAGATTGAAAACAGGTACTTCAAATGGCTTTAAAGACGCATGGACAGTGGGTCAAGTGGGGGAATATGTCTTATTAGTTTGGATTGGCAATTTCGACAATACTTCTAATGTTCACTTCACAGGAAGAGAATTGGCAGTGCCCTTATTCACAGAAATTGCGCATGCACTCACACGATTAATAACTTTTTCTGATCCATTAGCTCAGCAAATTGAAAATATGGATATACGTAAAATAGAAATTTGTACTGATACTGGCGATATTGATACAAGTCTTTGCAAAGACAAAGCAAAATCTTCAATCTATTTTATACCTGGGCTTTCGCCACAAAGAGCAACAGGCATTTTGCGCCCTTTATTAATAGATAAAAGAACAAATGAAAGAGTTTGTCGAAAAACATTAGAAAATCAAGCCTTTATAGAAGAAGAAATTGGCGAATTTTGGTCAAGTGAGGCTCAATATTATTTTCAGCAAGCTGGCATATATAAAAATTCTCCACCGCCATTTAAATTTGAAGATTTAGCCGATCCATTGTGTAATCAAAAGATTGACGATAAAGGGCAAAGCCCCAATATTATTAGCCCAAAAGAGGGGATAACATATTATATTAATAAAGATAATAAAAATATCGCTCTAAAGGCAAGCGCAAATTTTGATTCTGCATGGCTTTATTGGTTTGTTAATGAAAAATATATAGGCAAGGCGCTTGCTAATGACATTTTATTTTACACTCCTACAAGTGAAATTCTTGATATATCTGTCGTTGATGTGTATGGGCGTACAAGCAAAAAAAAGTATGCTGTGAAATTTCAATAGTAGAAAATAATAGCTTGTACTTTTTGAGGGAATAATATAGCCTTAAGCGTGTTAGAGCAAAGCTCTAAGTTATAAATAGAGGTATATATGGACGAGTTAATTATTGAACAATCCTTAGGACTTAAGGGTAATATACGTATAAGCGGTGCTAAAAATGCCGCACTTCCAATTCTTTTCGCTGCCTTATTATTTGATAAAAAACTTAGCTTATACGAAGTTCCTGAGCTTCGTGATATTTATACAACGCTAGAACTCCTTGAAACTCTTGGTTGTTCTACGCATTTTGAAAATAATACTGTTCACATTGAGCCGCATGAAATTGGGAATACTGCTCCTTATGATTTAGTAAAAACCATGCGAGCTTCTGTGCTTTGTCTTGGTCCTTTGCTTGCTAGAAGTTGTTATGCAAAGGTCGCTATGCCTGGTGGTTGCGCTATTGGCTCACGTCCTGTTGATTTGCACTTGTCTGCACTAGAAAAAATGGGCGCTGAATTTGAGCTTTCCGAGGGCTATATTATAGGTAGATGTAATGGCAAGCTCAAGGGCGCAAATATACATTTTGATTTTCCAACAGTTGGCGGAACTGAAAATATTATTATGGCGGCTTGTTTGGCCGAGGGGACGACAGTACTTGAAAATGTTGCTCGTGAACCAGAAATTGTAGATTTAGTGAAATTCTTGCGTTCAGCTGGCGCAAAAATCAGTGGCGAAGGCTCAAGCATTATCACAATTGAGGGTGTAAGCTCCTTAAATTCTACAAGTTATAGCATTATGCCAGATCGCATTGAAGCAGGTACTTTTTTAATAGCCGCTGGAATGACTGATGGCGATATTAGGCTTGAAAATTGCTGTCTTGCTGATATGGAAGCTACTGTTGAAAAACTCACCCAAATGGGGCTTTCTATTAGCGAAGAAAATGGACTTGTGCGAGTAAAAAAAGTGCAAGAAATTAAATGTGCGGACATCTCTACTCGTCCTCACCCTGGTTTCCCTACGGATATGCAAGCGCAATTTATGACTTTAATGAGTATTGCAAATGGTGCTTCGCTTGTAGAAGAAACAATATTTGAAAATCGTTTTATGCACGTTCAAGAGCTTGTGCGCATGGGTGCGGACATAAAAATTACTGGCTCGTCAGCCATGGTACGTGGTGTGCCTATGCTTAGTGGTGCGCCAGTTATGGCTTCTGATTTAAGAGCTTCTGCTTCGCTTGTACTTGCCGCTTTAGCCGCAAAAGGCACAACTACTGTTTCTCGTATTTACCATCTTGATCGTGGTTATGAGCGAATGGAAGTGAAATTGAGTGCTTTAGGTGCGAAGATTAAGCGTGTGCATATACCAAAGTCGAATGGGTAAGATTTATGGCAATAGTAATAGGAACAGCAGGTCATATTGATCATGGTAAAACTTCATTAGTAAAGGCGTTGACAGGCGTAGACTGCGACCGCCTTGAAGAAGAAAAAAAGCGTGGAATTACTATTGAATTAGGCTTTGCAGCCTTGAAAATAGACGAAGAAACAACAGTAGGTATAGTTGATGTGCCTGGCCATGAAAAGTTTGTAAAAAACATGGTGGCTGGCGCTTCTGGTATTGATGCTGTGATGCTTGTTATTGCCGCTGATGAGGGCGTTATGCCACAAACAAGGGAACATTTAGAGATATGTAATCTTTTGAATGTGAAATATGGTTTAGTGGCGCTCACAAAGATTGATAGTGTTGATCCTGAAATGCTTGAACTTGCTAAAGAAGAAGTTGAAGAATTTTTACAAGGTTCGAATTTGGAAAATGCTCCAATCTATCCGCTCTCTTCCTATACAGGCGAGGGAATAGACGCTCTTAGAGCGAAAATTATCGAATTAGACAAAAGCCTTAGCCTTGAAAGAAAGACAAATCTTTTTAGATTGCCAGTTGATAGGGTTTTCACTATGAAAGGGCATGGTACTGTTATTACTGGTACAAGTATAGCGGGAAATGCGGCTTTGAATGATGAGCTTGCAATTTATCCAAAGAATGAAGTGCATACAAGAGTACGAGCAATTCAAACGCATGGAAAAAGTGTTGAACAAATTGAAGCTGGTAAGCGTATTTCAATAAATGTGGCTAATTGCAGTCTTGAAGACATAGAAAGGGGCGACGTTCTTGCTTTTCCAAATTCGCTCTTTCCAACAAATCGTTGGATTGTTCGATTGCATTGTTTGAAATCTGCTCCTCAGGGCATACAACATAGAAAAGAAGTACATTTCCATCATGGCGCAAGAGAAATTTCAGCAAGAGTCTATCTTTTTGATAGGCAAATCTTACAACAGGGCGAAAGCGCACTAGCAGAAATTCGCTATACAGCAACTCAAAATGAAAATTTAGCAAAATTACCCTTAGTCGGCGTTTTTGGTGACTCTTGTATTCTGCGCTCCTCCTCGCCTCTAAGAACAATCGCAGGCGCAACTTTATTACTCCCTTTACCCTATGATTTTGTTCGCAAAGATTTTACTGAAGAAATGCAGGCAACTTTCTTAGCACTCGAAGAATATGCCAAAAATGAGCCTGAAAAGCTTGTGCTTACTCAAGTTCAAATTGCAGGACAGCAAGGACGTGACTTTAACGAATTGCGTGTTCTTACAGCTATGCATACAAAGCAAATTGAAAAGGCTCTCTCTTCCTTATTGGGTAAGGGAGAAATTTTGTGCTATAATAAAGAATTAAAGGCCTATATCTCGAAAAATGCTTATGAAAAATTAGAAGTGAAACTTTTAGAATCTATAGAAAATTTCCATAAAAAAGAGCCGCTTAAGCAAGGAATGTTAAGAGATATGCTTTTTGCTTCTGCAAAGCTTGACCATGAACATAAGCCAAACATGCTTAAGCTTGCCTTTTATTTAGTCGAGCGTTTGCAAAAATCGTCAAAGCTTGTGTATGCAAATGATGTGTACTCTTTGCCAAGTTTCAAAGTACAGTTAGCTAGTGATGATAAAAAAGTAGAAAGCGATATTTTAAATGCACTTAGAAAATATGGTAATACGCCACCAAACTTCAAAGAAGTTCTTGAAGAATTGTCCTTAAATTTCAAAGAGGTACAGCCAATAGTTAAAATTCTCCTTGAAAAAGAAGAAATTATTAAACTAAATGAAAATATTTATTACGATGCTCAAGTAATCAAGGGGCTTATAGGTAAGACTTTAACCTATTTTGAAAGCCATGAAGACCTTGATCCTGCTGCCTTTAAAGAATTGAGTGCAGGACTTTCAAGGAAGTATATTATTGCTATACTCGAATACTTCGATAAAGAAAAAATAACATTGCGTGTGGGCGATGTGAGGAAGTTGAGAAGAAAGATATAGTTGTTATTTCTCTTAGATAGAGTCGTCAAAATCGCCTTTTCGCCTCTCTCTACGTCAGATTTCAAATGCTTTTTCAGTCATTTATGTTTTAATAAACTCCTTCAAAGCATTTTCATCTTCCTTGATAGAAGACGAAAAATCATATTATGACGACACTATCTAGGCTATATTTTCAAGCCATTTCTTGAAATCTTCTTTTGCTCTTGTTGCTAAGAGTGCTTTTCTTTCTTTCTTTTTTACACGCCCCTCAAGTTCTGGCATAAGCCCAAAGTGAGCATTAGAGGGCTGAAAGTTCTTTGTCACTACTTTTAAATGATTGAGTAAGCCGCCAAGAGCTGTGGTTTCGGGCAAACTTTGTAGTGGCTTATTTTCTTCATATGCGATGAGGTTTTTTGCAAGCCATAGGCCAGTGGCGATAGATTCCACATAGCCTTCTACACCTGTAATTTGCCCTATCATATAGATATTTTTATCAGCTTTCAAAGAAAGATCGTCATTTAATATCTCTGGCGCATTTACATAAGTATTTCTATGCACTGAACCATAGCGAACAAATTCAACTTTATGTAAAGCTGGAATGAGCCTAAAAATCCTGTCTTGTTCTTTGTAGGTCAACTTTGTTTGACAACCAACAAGGTTATAGGTTGTACCATGCTGATTTTCTTTTCTTAATTGTAATAATGCCCAAGGTCTATGTCCTGTTTTGGGATCAGTAAAGCCTACTGGTTTTAGCGAACCAAAACAAAGAGTTTTTTCACCTCTATCGGCGAGCGCTTCTATTGGCATACAGCCTTCGAAGTGTATTTCTTTTTCAAAGTTGTGGGCTTCTACTCTTTCGCCATCGACTAAGGCTTGCCAAAATTGAAGATATTCTTCTTTGTTCATTGGGCAGTTTAGATAATCTCCTTCTTTGCTTGCTGCTCGAATTTCTTCAATGGGGGCGTCTTTTTCGTGTTCGTATCTTGAGCCATAAAATGCGTATTCCATATCTATGCTTGACGCTTCGATAATTGGTGCGATTGCATCATAAAAATAGAGTTTTGTTTCGCCTATGCGTTTTTGTAAACTAGAAATAAGTGGAGCTGAAGCTAATGGGCCAGCGGCGATAATGAGCTTATGTTCGTCGGAAAAATTGCAATCTTCAAGATTGAGCACTTCTTCTTCTATGAGTTCAATGTTTTTATGTTCTTTGATTTGTTTTGTCACTTCTTCTGAGAAAAGCGCTCTATCAACTGCCAAAGCCTTACCAGCAGGAACTTTGACTTTGTCTGCAATTTCGAGTAGTGGACTAGAAAGGAGGCGCATTTCTTCTTTGAGTAATCCTACTCCAGAAGCAAAACTATCATCAGAACGAAAAGAATTTGAGCAAACAAGTTCCCCTAATAATGGCGAAGAATGTGCTTCGGAAAGTTTATTAGGTTTTTGCTCATATAATTTCACTTCATGGCCAGCATGAGCAAGTGCTAATGCACATTCACAGCCCGCTAAACCTGCTCCAATTATAGTATATTTCATAATTTTTCCACTCTAGAATTTATTTCTTAATTATTTTTTTCAAGTACGGCAAGATATAAACTATCAGCACCGCACACGCTAGGCATAATATAATCATTATGTAAGCATTTCAAATCTTTGTCTTGCATGAATGCTTCAATTAAATTCTCATTTTCATTTTTATTCAAAGAGCAAGTAATATAACAAATCATGCCATTTGAAGCAAGTTTTGTGTAGGCAGATTCGAGTAATTCCCTTTGCAATATGCTATTTTCTGCAAGCGATTTCTTTGTAATTTTATAACGCAAATCAGGGTTCGCATTTAAAGTACCTAAACCACTGCAAGGCGCATCTATTATAATGCAATCGACATTCTTAAATTGTGCATCTTGTAAAGAAATACAATCTATCTCAGGTGCTTGATTTTCTAATCCAAGTCTTTGAAGTTCTTTCTTATAAACTTCAAGCCTTTTTGCATTTAAATCACTAGCATAGCTAATATTAATATTTTGTTCTAATAAAGGAATGCTTTTTCCACCCACACCGCAACAAGCGTCCCATATTGTCTTTTTTTCTTTTACAAAATCCTTCAAAATCTGTGTAAGAATTTGTGAGCTTGCGCCTTGCGTCGAAAGTATGCCTTTTGCGTGCAATTCGTCTACATGTGTATTTTTATACGGCGATGAAAGCCCATAAGGAGTAATTTCTTTTATAAGGCTTGCTTGTTGCAAGAATAAAGCACGAGCTTCAAGTGATTCTTTATTCATTGCGTTAAATCTATAGGAATACCAAGGGGTTTCATTTAGAGTATTTAAATAACTTATAGCAAAATCTTTTCCATATTGCTTACGTAAAGTATCGAGCACAAAATATGGCAATGAAGCCTTTGTCGATTCGATTTCTAAAGGTGATTTTTTAGGATAGAGGAATTTCAATTCTTTAGAATAAAGTTTATCGTCTAGTTCTTTATCTGGAAAAGTTTTGTCAATTTTTCTTAATACGGCATTTACGAGGGGCACATCTTTTTTTGCGTATATTTTTGCAAGCTTTACAGCTTCATCTATGCTGGCATGTACAGGAATACTTGTCATATAATACATTTCGCAAAGGGCTATAAGCATTATATTAAATGCGCTTTTTTCTAAATCATCTTTGTGTGAATAGAGTCTTATAAGAGCCTCTAATCCCAGCTTATTTCTGAAAATTTGATACACAAGATTTGTGCTATAGGCTTTTTCTTGAGGGCTGAATTCATTGTTTGCATACACTTGAGCAAAAGCATTATTGAGTGTATCGTTTTCTGCCTTATTTAAAATGGTATATACACATTCTCGTATATTTTTTCTTTGCATGTCTTTCTCTTTTTAAATTATGTATTATTTATTGTTTATAAGCTGTCTTTTTTGTGTCATGTTTTCATGGATTAGACAAGTTTTTTCTTTTTGGTGTGTTTCTAAATTAATTCTTTTGCTTTATGGTGATATAGCCAAAAATTTTCTTGTGAATTAAACTTAGCTCTATTAGCGAGTTCCATTTCTGCCGAAATTAAGCTTCGTCAAAAGTTTATCTTTCAGTCATTTATGTTTAGATAAACTCCTTCAAGAGAAAAACTTTGTTCCTTGCCCCTCTTTGCTAAAGTCACAAAAGCTCTTAATTTAGAAACACACCCTAATATAAAAAGGCAAAATTGAGCTATAGGCGTCATTAATTTGTAAATTTTTAATTAAATTCTTCTTTCTTGACGAGTCTTTCATATTTTTGTATAATTTTCCCGATATATCAATAAAAAAGAGAAAAAAAGATGGAAAAAATATTTTCTTCAACACGTGTAGAGTTAGAAGTTTTAGATAATGTTCTTTTTGGACAAGTTCCAGATAGCAAGCAATCGTTTTATGCGCTTACTCTTGCTTTTCCTCCTTGTTCTGTTTCAGGCGCACCTATACCTGTGCAATGGAAAAAATGGAAAGCTGGACAATTTGTAATGATACGCCCTGTTGATTGGGAAAATGAAATCCTTTGGGCAAGACCATTTTCAATAGCCCGAGTCACTTCTCGTGGCCTTATTCTTTTCTTTCAAACAAATGGAAGAGGAACTCAGAAATTAGCTCAGTTAAAATCTGGTGATAAAGTCCTTGCTTGGGGGCCTTTGGGTACTTCTTACGCTATCGAACCTGAAACGCCGACGCTTTTACTAGCGGGCGGAATTGGTATAGTTCCATTTTGTGGTTATATGGATCAGCACCCCTATAGAGCAAACTTACACATGCTTTTTGGCTTTAGAACCTCTATTGAAAATTATCCACTTGATACTATAGCACAGCATATTGAAGTTGATGTATTCCATGAGAAAAAACCTAAAGATTTAGATATATTTCTAGGTGCTATACGTGAGTCAATGCAAGAATATGCGAATCAAAAAGGCTTAGTTTTAGCTTGTGGCCCTGAACCATTGTTGAAATATATTTGGAAATTATCCAAAGAATTAAATATAAGAACACAATTATCGCTTGAAAATAAAATGGCTTGTGGTGTTGGCGCTTGCTTGGGTTGTGTTGCAAAAACAAGTGAGCATTGGGCAGATTCAAAAGTAGCAGGTTTACCTGTTCAAACCTGTACTTCTGGTCCAGTATTTTGGGCGCATGATTTAGATTTTGAGGAGAAATAATATGTCCATAGATACAAGTGTTGAATTGTTTTCTTCGCAAAAAAAATTAAGATTGAAAAATCCAATAATGACAGCTTCTGGTACTTTTGGGTACGGCAAAGAATTTGAACCTTATGGCGATTTAAGTCAATTAGGCGGCATCTTTGTAAAAGGTCTTTCTTTGAAGCCACGTGAGGGTAACCCTTTACCTCGCATTGTAGAAACTTCTTCTGGTATGTTGAATGCTGTTGGTTTACAAAATAATGGTGTAGATTATTTTATTAAAAAAATATTACCAACTTTGCCCTACAATGAAGTTCCTATTTTTGCAAATATATACGCTTCTTCTGTTGAAGAGTTTGCAGAATTAGCAACAATTCTGAATAGCGCCTATGGTCTAGCAGGCCTTGAAGTGAATGTTTCTTGCCCTAATGTAAAAGAGGGCGGCATACTTTTTGGGCAAGATCCAAAACTATGCGCTCAAGTTACAGAAGCTGTGAAAAAAGCTTCGTCTAAACTTCCTGTTATTGTAAAGCTTTCTCCGAATGTAACTTCAATAGCTGAAATAGCAAAAGCCGCAGAAAGCAGTGGGGCAGATGCTTTGTCGCTCATAAATACCGTTGCTGGAATGGCGATAAACATAAAAACTCGCAAACCTATGCTTGCAAATATTATTGGCGGACTTTCTGGCCCTGCAATAAAGCCTGTTGCTTTGCGCTGTGTTTATGAAGCAAGAAAAGCGGTAAAAATACCACTCATAGGAATGGGTGGCATTATGAATGCAAACGATGTTTTAGAATTTCTTCTCCTAGGTGCTAGCGCTGTTCAAGTTGGAACAGCAAACTTGTCCGACCCTGCTAGTGCCTTTAGTATAGCTGAAGAATTACCTAAACTTCTTGAAAAACTGAATTATTCCTCTGTTGAAGCTTTTGCGGAAGATTATTTTGGAAAGAGCTAATAGCTATAGTTTCATAAAGTTATTGTAATTAAACATGTTTCACGTGAAACAATTTTAAGAAATTCTTTAGACATTCTTAAAGGTGTTGAAATTTAACAGTTTCACGTGAAACATTAAAAGAGATACATTAACTTTTCTTTTTTTTGGAGAGTTTGTGAAAAAGAAAGTACAAGATGATAAAGCCATAGATATTGCAAGATATTTTTTGTGGGTATCGTCTTTTTTTGTTATTGTGGCTGGTGTGGCTGTTTCTTATGTTATAGGGCTAACATCTCGCAACAACATTATACATCTTCAAGAAGAATATCTTGAAGTTTTGGCGGAAGATTTCAATTCTCAGCTCTTTAGGCGTTTTTCACTTCCTGTAGTCGTGTCAGGAATGAATGTTTCATTGGAAAATGAAGAGCAATATCAATTTTTAGATGAAACTGTAAGTACTCTTATTAGTGGACTTAGGGTTGAAGATGTTGCTATTTTGTTGGAAGATGGACAACTGGTTTATTCGACAGATAAGGGTGAAGTTGCTACCTATGATAAAACTTTAGATGATTATTCTTCGTTTTTCAATAAAACAGAAGATGCTATTTTTATAGAAAATTCAAAATTGAATTTATTAGATTCTTTGCTGCAATATTCCTATCCAGATAATACTTTTCAAGTGAGAATATATTATCCTCTTTCTGTGAGTGAAGAATTTCAAAATGCCTATCCTAGTATACCAATATTGGGCGTAATTAGAATTACAATTGATATTACTTCCAGCTATAGAGAAATTATAGAAACACAAAGAGCTATATTCCTTATCTTTGCTTGTTCTGTTCTGCTCTTGTTTAGTATTGTGCAATATGTTTCAAGTAGAGCAAAATTTTCAATTTCAAAAAGAATTGAAGAAGTTAAAGAATTAGAAACCCAACTTTATCAACAAGAAAAACTTGCAAGTATGGGGCGCATGGTTGCTTCTGTTGCGCATGAAATTAGAAATCCACTTGGTATTTTGCAATCAAGTAGTGAGCTGTTGAAGTCAAGAAATGAAAAAATATTAGACCCTGCTTCTGTGAAAATACTTGATGTTATGATTGGTGAAATTGGACGTTTAGGAAATGTAGTTACAGATTTTGTGGACTACGCAAGGCCAAAAAAAATTGCTCAAAATGATGTAAATTTATCTTTTACTATGTATAAAGCAATAACATTTCTTGAGCCAAAAATTGAATCGTCAAAAGTACAGATATATTTAGACATAGAAGATAATGTTATGATCAAGGGTGATGAAAATTTATTATATAGAGCTTTTTATAATCTTATTTCAAATTCAATTCAGGCTTTAGAGAATGTTGAACTTGCTTCATTGTCGATTAAATTAAGCCAAAAAGGTAAAAATGTTAATATAAATATTTCTGATAATGGAACTGGGTTTAGCGAAGAAGCTTTAGAAAAAGCCTTTGATCCATTCTTTACAACGAAAGACGAGGGTATTGGTCTTGGCTTGCCTATTGTTCATTCAATCAT